>NZ_JBMKHA010000023.1:0-90336 GCF_049238365.1 Enterobacter cloacae complex sp. IR53030 | reverse complement strand
CAGTCGGTTAGAATACCTGCCTGTCACGCAGGGGGTCGCGGGTTCGAGTCCCGTCCGTTCCGCCACTTATTGAAAGCCCTGAGTTAACGCTCAGGGCTTTTTTCTTATCTGCTGTTTAATTATTGCGAAATGAGCAAAAATCCTCTGCGTTTTACGATCTTTTTCAATATAACAACGCCAGCGATAATCCTCCTCAGTTTACGAACATAATGATTGAGGAATACTATGACTCTCCCTGCATTTGGTCTGGGCACTTTCCGCCTGAAAGACGACGTTGTTATCGCATCTGTTAAAACGGCACTCGAGTTAGGCTATCGCGCAATTGATACGGCACAGATCTATGAAAATGAAGCTGCCGTTGGACAGGCCATTGAAGAGAGTGGTGTACCGCGTAACGAGATATTTATCACCACCAAAATCTGGATTGAAAACCTCAGCAAAGACAAACTGCTCCCTAGCCTGAAAGAGAGTCTGAAAAAGCTGCGTACTGACTACGTGGACCTGACGCTGATCCACTGGCCATCACCAAACGATGCCGTTTCTGTAGAAGAGTTCATGCAGGCGCTGATGGAAGCGAAAAAGCAGGGATTAACGCGTGAAATCGGTATTTCAAACTTCACCATTCCGCTGATGGAAAAAGCCATTGCCGCAGTAGGTGCAGAAAATATCGCGACCAACCAGATTGAACTTTCACCTTATCTGCAAAACCATAAAGTCGTGGACTGGGCAACGCAGCACGGTATCCACATCACGTCATACATGACGCTGGCTTATGGTAAGGCGCTGAAAGATGAGGCGATTATACGTATTGCAGAAAAACATAACGCGACTCCGGCACAGGTCATTCTGGCATGGGCAATGGGCGAAGGTTATGCCGTGATCCCATCGTCAACCAAACGTGTAAACCTGGCCAGCAACCTGTCAGCGGTCGACCTTCATCTGGATGATGACGATAAAAAAGCGATCGCAGCACTGGAGTGCAACGATCGCCTGGTCAGCCCGGAAGGTTTAGCGCCTGACTGGGATTAAGTTTCACTAACCCTCTGTCGCCTTAACCCTCATACAGCTCCTCCGGGAGCTGTCTTTATATGTTCACTCAGGAAGTCAATAAAAGCACGAATCCGCGTACTCACCGCTCTGTCACTGTAATACACTGCGCTAAAAGGCATCTCGACCGGCAAACGTTTATCCGCCATCAGTTCCACCAGTTCACCTCGTTCAATCTCCTTATCTATCATATAGTCAGACAGGCACGCGATGCCGTTCCCTTCAAGACACAGTTGCTTTAGCGTTTCTCCACTGTTTGACGATAACCCACTGGTAATTTCATGAAGCTGACCATCACGACAGGCGACAGGCCAGGTGTTCAGTGATACCGGTTCCGTAAAGCCCAGACAAAGATGCTGCTTCAACTCTTCAACGGTCTCCGGTTTACCGTGCTCAGCAATGTACTGCGGCGACGCGATAATTTTGCGGTAGCTGGCAAACAGCGGGCGGGCGCGCAAGCTTGAATCGGTCAGTGTACCGGCCCGGATAGCCACATCCACTTTACGCTCGATGAGGTTGATAAACGTCTCTGATGAGACCAAAGAAAGCGTCATCTCCGGATAGCGTTCACGAAAAGGTTTGATCAGCGGCATCAGAAAGTGCAGTACTACCGGCGTGGCCGCATCAATGCGCAGCAATCCCCGCGGCGTGCTGCGGCTTTCCATAATTTCTGTCTCTGCTGCAGCCATCTCCTGCAGCACCGACTGCACGCGGCGGAAATAACGCTCTCCTTCTTCCGTCAGGCTCAGTTGCCGCGTCGTCCGGTTGAGCAGGCTCACCCCAAGCTTCATCTCCAGCTTTTTCACTGAGCGGCTGATGGCCGAGTTAGCCTGTCCCAGCTGTTCGGCTGCACGGCTAAAGCTACCGCTTTCAACAACGGCGACAAAGATTGTCAGCTCTTCTGACGTTGCTTTCATTGTTGCACCATCTGCAAAATTCTATTGATATTTTGACCATTTTTGTTATTTAAGCACTGGCGCATACTGCCTGTCATCTTAATCCTGATGATACGGAGTATTTTATGCCACTGGCGCTACTTGCCCTGACGATCAGTGCCTTTGCAATTGGCACGACCGAATTTGTTATCGTGGGACTGGTTCCCACCATTGCTAACCAGCTTGCGATCTCGCTGCCTTCCGCCGGATTGCTGGTGTCAATCTACGCCCTGGGCGTCGCCGTCGGTGCGCCTGTGCTGACGGCTCTGACCGGACGTTTTCCGCGTAAGCAGCTGTTAGTTGCGTTGATGGTGTTGTTCACCGCCGGTAACATTCTGGCCTGGCAGGCACCGGACTACACCACCCTGGTGATTGCCCGTCTGTTGACCGGCCTTGCACACGGCGTGTTCTTCTCAATTGGTTCCACCATTGCAACCAGCCTGGTCCCCAAAGAGAAAGCAGCCTCAGCTATTGCGATCATGTTTGGTGGACTGACCGTCGCACTCGTTACGGGCGTGCCGCTAGGTACGTTTATCGGACAGCACTTCGGCTGGCGTGAGACGTTTCTGGCCGTCTCCTTATTGGGGGTTATTGCCCTTGTTGCTAGCCTGCTGCTGGTACCGTCGACTATTCCAGGCCGGGCCAGCGCCAGCCTGAGCGATCAGCTAAAGGTGCTTACCCATCCGCGTTTGCTGATCATCTACGCGGTCACGGCTCTGGGCTATGGAGGCGTATTTACCGCCTTCACCTTCCTGGCACCGATGATGCAGGACCTGGCAGGCTTCTCCCCGAGTGCCGTGAGCTGGATTTTGCTGGGATACGGTATTTCCGTGGCGATTGGCAATATCTGGGGCGGCAAGCTTGCAGATAAGCATGGTGCGGTTCCGGCGCTGAAATTTATCTTCGCCGCCCTGGTGGTTCTGCTGTTGATATTCCAGTTCACGGCGTCCATGCAATACGCCGCACTGATCACGGTACTGGTAATGGGTGTCTTCGCTTTTGGCAACGTGCCCGGGCTTCAGGTTTATGTTGTTCAGAAAGCGGAGCTCTATACGCCAAACGCCGTGGATGTGGCATCCGGACTGAACATTGCCGCGTTCAATATTGGGATCGCGCTGGGTTCCATTATTGGCGGACAAACCGTCGAACACTTTGGATTAACCCAGACACCCTGGATTGGTGCGGTGATCGTCCTTGTCGCTTTCCTGCTGATAGGGCTGAGTGGCCGCCTCGATAAACCTACTCGCGTAGCACTGGGATAACATCAGTAAGTGCTTGCTTACAAAACTGGAAAGCGGTTTCTCAGAAATTGCGTTGAAAGTGTGACCTAAAGTCCCTATAACATTAGAACCAGTCCGTTTTCGGGCTGGTTCATGTTACAGAGGCCGTTTCCAAAAGTGCGAAAAAATACCTATGCCATGCGTTATGTTGCCGGAATGCCCGCGGAGAGGATCTTGCCTCCGGGGTCGTTTGCGAGCATAAGCCAGGCATTACCCGCAGGGACACCGTTAAGCAGCGATGACAAAATTCGGGTACTGGTCTGGAATATCTTTAAGCAGCAGCGTGCGGAGTGGTTATCGGTACTCAAGAATTTTGGTAAAGATGCTCATCTGGTTCTGCTTCAGGAGGCGCAAACCACACCTGAACTGGTTCGGTTTGCCACAACGAACTATCTTGCTGCCGACCAGGTGCCGGCGTTTGTCCTGCCGCAACATCCTTCAGGCGTGATGACCCTCTCTTCAGCACACCCGGTTTACTGCTGCCCGCTGCGTGAGCGCGAGCCTATACTGCGTCTGGCGAAATCGGCGCTGGTGACCGTCTATCCGCTGCCGGATACCCGGATGCTGATGGTGGTGAACATCCACGCGGTAAATTTCAGCCTGGGCGTGGATGTGTACAGTAAGCAGTTACTTCCCATTGGCGATCAAATTGCCCACCACAGCGGGCCTATCATTATGGCCGGTGATTTTAATGCCTGGAGTCGTCCGCGTATGAATGCGCTGTATCGCTTTGCGCGTGAAATGTCTCTGCGTGAAGTCCGTTTTAGTGACGATCAGCGTAAAAAAGCCTTTGGTCGACCTCTCGATTTTGTCTTCTATCGTGGTCTGAGCGTGCATGATGCCTCTGTTCTGGTCACGCGCGCCTCCGATCACAACCCTCTACTAGTCGAATTCAGTCCCGGCAAACCTGATAAATAATGGTGTGTCAGGTCTGCCGTGGGGCAGGCCTGCGCGGGTGCTGCCCTTTTATTTTTAACCAACAAAGGACAGTACGATGACAACAACACACTCCCATCATGACAACGTAGAAAAACAGTTTGGCTCCCAGGCAAATGCCTATCTGACCAGCGCCGTGCATGCTTCAGGTCGTGACCTGCTGCGTCTCGGCGAACGTCTGGCAGCATTCCCGCAGGCGCACGTGCTGGATTTAGGCTGTGGGGCAGGGCATGCCAGCTTTACGGCTGCGCAGCAGGTGGCGAAGGTCACCGCGTATGACTTATCCAGTCAGATGCTGGATGTTGTTGCTGAGGCGGCGAAGGCGAAAGGGTTGAGCAACGTGGATACGCGCCAGGGGTACGCCGAGTCCTTACCGTTTGATGATGCCTCGTTTGAGGTGGTGATTAGCCGTTATTCCGCGCACCACTGGCATGATGTCGGCCAGGCGTTACGTGAAGTCAAACGAGTCCTGAAGCCGGGCGGGATCTTCATTATTATGGATGTGATGTCTCCCGGGCATCCGGTGCGCGATATCTGGCTGCAGACAGTAGAAGCGCTGCGTGATACTTCCCACGTACAAAACTACTCCAGCGGAGAGTGGTTATCGCTTATCACTGAAGCGGGGTTGATTACCCGAACGTTAACAACAGACCGTTTGCCGCTGGAATACCCTTCGTGGATTGCCCGTATGCGTACCCCGGAAGCATTAAGTCAGGCGATTCGCCTCTATCAGGAGAGTGCCTCTGCTGAGGTAAAAGCGTACTTTGAATTGCAGGAGGATGGATCGTTTACCAGCGATACCATCATGGCTGAAGCGCAAAAAGCGGGATAAACAAAAAAGGCACCGAGGGGAATCGGTGCCTTTTTATCTTTCGATCGTGTAATCAGGAGTCTGGCGTGGCGCTGTTCTTCACAAACAACGTCAACTGGTCGCCTGGTTTCAGATTGTCAGTATCATTGTTCCAGCGCATTACATCTTTGATGTTCACGCCATGTCGTTTTGCGATACTGGACAGTGAATCGCCTTTACGTACGCGATAAGTGATGCTATCGCTGTTGCTGGCGAGACGCTGTGCGCTGCTACCTGCGCCTACCGTCAGAGTTTGACCCACTTTCAGACCTGAGCTGCGCAGATTATTCCACTGCTGCAGATCTTTCGCCGTCACGCCAAGACGTGATGCAATGCCAGAAAGCGTATCACCTGAACGCACCTTATAGCTGCGGCTGTTAACGGATGAAGCATCGGCGATCAGCGTTGACTGAACGGCGGCAATCTCACCCGATGCTAAAGACTCACGCAATTGCTCAGCATGTTTCTGCGGAACCATCACATACTGCGGGCCACTAGCCCCCAGCGTTGAGCCTTTAACGCCTGCATTAAAGGTTTTAAGTTTACTTACCGACATACCCGTCATATCAGCAACCTGTTGAATATCCACAGGGTTGCTGAGACGAACGCGCGCCAGTGCACGACTTTCGTCTGGTGTTGGCAGTTGTACACCGTAACGCTTGCTGTTCTTGAGAATATCGCTCAAGGCCAGCATTTTCGGTACGTAAATCTTCGTTTCCTGTGGCAGTGAGAGCGACCAAAAATCGGTGGATTTACCCCGTGCTTTATTCGCTTTCATTGCCTTCAGTACACGACCCTCGCCACTATTATACGCCGCGACCGTTAACAGCCAGTCGCCGTCAAACATCTTATTCAGACGTTGCATCATGTCGAGAGCGGCTGTCGTTGAAGCGACAACATCCCGACGCGCATCATAGTTGCGGGTCTGTTTCAGACCATAGTTTCGCCCGGTGCTCGGAATGATCTGCCAAATGCCTGCGGCATTGGCGCCAGACGTCGCGTGTGGGTCAAAAGCGCTCTCCACTATGGGTAGGAGTACCAGCTCCATAGGCATGTTACGTTTCTTAACTTGCCCGGCTATCCAGTACATATACGGCTCTGCCCGTAACGTTACATCGTGGAGATAGCTCTTATTTCTTAAATACTTCTGCTTCTGTTCGCGAATCCGGCTGTTTTCCGGAATTCCCATCTTTAGCTCGTCGCCAATAGAGGTCCACAAGTCTTGCTCCTGCGCGAAAAAAGATGTCCCATCGTCCATCCAGCGCGCCGAACTTGTAAACTTCCCTGCTTCCCCTTGACCAGCTGCAGAAAGGCTCTGTGCGTGCTGTTGTACGTTGCTGCCGTTCTGCGACTGGCAACCTACAAGCAGGACAGAGGCGAGTAATATCGCTTTTGCCTTCATGTGTGTGTCAATAGTTGCTTAAAAGACGAGCGATGATAACGGCGAAATTTTGAAAAGGCAACCCGCATTTATCTGAAGTTATCTTTCTTTGACCTTAACCATGCAAATCGCTGTTCTGGTTGTTGCAAATTTGTTTCTTGGTTAATTTTATTAATTAAATCAATATCATTCGTTCGCAGAAATAAATTAATTCGGCGCTCATTTTTCAGAATTGCGGGTAGTGTATTTTGGTTTTTTGCACGTAACTCCTTCACTTTGTGATAATAATCCTGAATCGCCCGATCCTCGGGTAAGAGGCTCTCCGCAAACTTCATATTCCCTAATGTATACTCATGGGCACAACAAATAAGTGTGTCATCGGGTAAAG
The DNA here is from genome assembly GCF_049238365.1 of Enterobacter cloacae complex sp. IR53030. Taxonomy (NCBI): domain Bacteria; kingdom Pseudomonadati; phylum Pseudomonadota; class Gammaproteobacteria; order Enterobacterales; family Enterobacteriaceae; genus Enterobacter; species Enterobacter cloacae complex sp. IR53030. The sequence continues at coordinate 83,519 of NZ_JBMKHA010000023.1, read as the reverse complement.
CACTAATCTTTTGTAAAGACTGATACATCTGTTCTGGTGTGCCTTCAAAAAGTCTTCCGCAACCGCCTGAGAAGAGGGTGTCGCCACAAAAAAGATAAGGTTTACTGTAGAAACACAGATGTCCCAAAGTGTGACCTGGCGTAGCAAATACGGAAAACTCCCACTCACGGATGTGGATATTTTCGCCCTCCTGGACTACTTGCGTCGTTCCCTTATCTTGTGTCTCAGCCGGTCCGTAAACCACAAGATGCGGAAAATGAGCGCGCAGTTCCGGCACGCCGCCAGTGTGATCGTTATGATGGTGCGTCAACAGAATGGCTTCTGGCTGCCAGCCGTTCTCCTTTATTGCATCAAGCACAGGGGCGGATTCGCCGGGATCGACAATGACGCATCGACGATCGTTATCGACCAAAACCCAGATGTAATTGTCCTGAAAAGCAGGAATACTGATAAGATTCATACATTACCTCTTATAGCGTGGCGGGTGTTTTGATGAAACCGGCAAGGATACCTCAGACTGTCGCAGCACCGGAACGTTGGGCGGAATTGCCCTGGGGTGAATACTATCGCGAGGCGCTTGAGCAACAGCTGAAGCCCTGGCTCGCGAAAATGTATGGCTTTCACCTGCTTAAGATTGGCAATCTCAGCGCAGAAATCAATACCGAAAGCTGCGCCATCTCACATCAGGTCAATGTCTCTCTCGGCGGATCGCCGGTTCAGGTGAAGGCTGACCCATTGCATCTGCCGATTGCGGAAAAATCCGTAGATGCGTGTCTTCTTGCCCACGCGCTGCCCTGGTGCAGCGATCCTCATCGTATGCTGCGTGAAGCCGATCGCGTGCTGATTGATGACGGCTGGCTGATACTCAGCGGTTTTAATCCGCTGAGTCTGATGGGGTTACGTAAGCTGGTGCCTGTATTGCGCCGAACGCCACCCTATAACAGCCGGATGTTCACCATGATGCGCCAGCTCGACTGGCTGTCACTGCTCAACTTTGAAGTGCTCAACTATGGCGGTTTTCAGGTACTGCCGTGGGCACGTCAGGGGGGAGTTTTATTGAGTACGCATTTGCCCGCATTAGGCTGCATGCAGTTTATTGTCGCGCGTAAGCGAACCATCCCTCTGACGCTTAACCTCATGAAGCAGAGCAAATCGAAAACACCCATCCGCCAGACCGTTGGCGCAACGCGGCAGTACAGAAAACCCTGATCAGGATTCAGGCTGGTAGCCAGTATCCTCATGGGCCGGATTTGAGGCCGCCGCGCGCGCCAGTTCATCGCAGCGCTCGTTTTCCGGGTGGCCGGCGTGGCCTTTAACCCACTCCCACTTAATCTCGTGCTGGCCCAGTGCCACATCAAGGCGCTTCCAGAGATCGACGTTCTTCACGGGCTTCTTATCTGCAGTTTTCCAGCCGCGTTTTTTCCAGTTGTGGATCCACTGGGTGATACCCTGTCGCACGTACTGGCTATCCGTACTCAACACCACGTCGCAGTGTTCTTTTAAGGCTTCCAGCGCCACAATGGCCGCCATCAACTCCATACGGTTGTTGGTGGTCAGGAAATACCCTTCGCTAAAAGTTTTCTCATGCTGACGATAGCGCATAATCGCGCCGTAGCCGCCGGGGCCTGGGTTCCCGAGACAAGATCCATCGGTGAAAATTTCTACCTGTTTACGCATCTCTGGTAGACTTCCTGTATTGAAACGTTCAGTTAAACGATAAGTCTGACATAAATGACCGCTATGAGCACTGCAATTACTCGCCAGATTGTCCTCGATACCGAAACCACCGGTATGAACCAGATCGGCGCGCACTACGAAGGGCACAAGATCATTGAGATCGGTGCCGTTGAAGTGGTGAACCGTCGTCTCACGGGGAACAACTTCCACGTCTACCTCAAACCCGATCGGCTGGTGGATCCAGAAGCGTTTGGCGTTCACGGTATTGCCGATGAGTTCTTGCTGGATAAACCGACCTTCGCCGAGGTGGCAGACGAGTTTCTCGACTACATCAAAGGCGCTGAGTTAATCATCCATAACGCGTCGTTCGATATCGGCTTTATGGACTATGAGTTTAGTAAGCTCCATCGCGATATTCCGAAAACCAATACCTTCTGCAAAGTGACCGATAGCCTGGCGCTGGCGAGGAAGATGTTTCCCGGCAAGCGTAACAGCCTCGATGCACTTTGTTCACGTTATGAAATAGACAACACCAAGCGAACGCTGCACGGGGCACTTCTCGATGCCCAGATTCTGGCTGATGTCTATCTGGCGATGACCGGCGGTCAGACGTCGATGAAATTCAGCATGGAAAATGAGTCGCAGCAGGCTCAGGGCGAAGCGGGCATCCAGCGCGTGGTTCGTCAGGCAAGTCGTTTACGGGTTGTTTTAGCCAGTGATGAAGAGTTACTTAACCATGAATCCCGTCTCGATCTGGTACAGAAGAAGGGCGGCAGCTGTATGTGGCGCGCCTGAAAAAACGCCATGATGTCTGTAAAATCATCGGTTGGGCGATTTTTGCAGCAAACGATTCAAAACGTGAGAAAAAGCGTTGACGAGATCGGAGGCACACCGTAATATGCGCCTCGTTCCCCAAACGGGAACAGTGGAGCGGTAGTTCAGTCGGTTAGAATACCTGCCTGTCACGCAGGGGGTCGCGGGTTCGAGTCCCGTCCGTTCCGCCACTATTCAGAAGGCCTGAATCAGAAATGATTCAGGCCTTCGTCGTTTCAACAGCCTTTGTCTTTTATCCCCCTTTCTTTTCATTAACAAAATGTTAATTTATGTGGTGCAATTAATTAACATTTGCACAGCATTAGTGCGTTATTTGCACTGTGTTTGTGCATTCTTTCGCCCAACCACTTTTTGGCCTTCATCAGACTGTGTCGCTTTGTAAAAATAATTTTCATGAAATCATTCGCTTACAGTGGATATCGTGAAAGTTTTTGAACCAATAAATAATTGGTTCGGTTATTGCTTAATCATTAGCACGATAAGGTTCATTCCATATCAATAACTTATCGTTAATAAAAAGAAAATAATGATGATAGCGAGCGAACCAATATGGAAAAACCGTCACGGTTTCTGGCCAATTCCAGTACCGCGCTTGAGCAGTTGCGCGGGCTTATCAACCAGCATGAGTCAACACCAGGCACTCCGCTGCCCACGGAACGTGAGCTGTCGGAAACTCTCGGCGTAGGACGACGCGAAGTGCGTCGCGCGCTGGATGTGCTGGAAGAGGAAGGACGGATCTGGCGTAAACAGGGTAAAGGCACCTTTATTGGTCCCGCTGCCCCTGTTGAACCGCTGGCGCTTCAGGGATTGGTTCAGCAAACCAATCTGCTGGAAGTTATGGAAGCTCGTCTACAGCTCGAACCCGGCTTAGCCCGGCTTGCGGCACTGCGTGCCACCAGGGAAAACCTCGCGCTCATGCAGCGCATGCTGGAACGCATCGACAAGGTCAGCCCGGATGACCGCGATCTCAACGAACTATGGGATAGCGCCTTTCACCGCGCTATTGCCGAGGCTGCGGGCAACCGCCTGATGCTCGGCCTGTTTGACGCGATTGATGCCGTGCGGCGCGAACCGGGCTGGCAGCATCTGCGCGAATTAGCCCGCACGCCCGAACGTGTCGATAGTTATAACGACCACCATCACAAGATCATGTCTGCGATTATCCATCGCCAGCCTAATGAAGCAGCTGCCGCCATGCGCGAACACCTGCTTAGCCTGCAAACCGCCCTGATTCAGGCGATCCACCTTGAGGACGACTTCACGCTATGACGACGATCCCGTTTAAGGACACCACGCCTGTACTTCGGCTGAATAATCTCAACGTTAAATTTTCCGGCTCGCCGGTTAGCGTACTGGACGGCATTTCCCTGACGGTCAAAGCAGGCGAGACGCTGGCGCTGGTGGGAGAGTCCGGCTGCGGGAAAAGTATCACCTCACTGGCGCTGATGGGATTACTGCCCGCCAGCGCGCAGATTGTCAGCGGAGAAATGCAGTTTCGCCGTCACGATCTGCGAAAGCTCTCGCCGCGGGACTATGCCGATTTGCGCGGCAGCGAGCTAGCGATGATTTTCCAGGAGCCAATGACCTCGCTCAATCCCGCTTTCACATTAGGCGATCAGCTCAGTGAAGCGGTCATGCGTCACCAGAGCGTTTCCCGCACAGAGGCGATGAAGGTCGCGCTGCAGATCCTCGAGAAGGTGCAGATCCCCGCGGCGGAGATGCGCCTCAAGGCTTACCCGCATCAGCTTTCCGGCGGTATGCGCCAGCGTGTGATGATTGCCATGGCGCTGATCAACCATCCTAAATTACTGATTGCCGATGAACCGACTACCGCGCTCGACGTCACCATCCAGGCGCAAATCCTCACCTTGCTCAACACCCTCAAAGAAGAAACCGGCACGGCGGTCCTGATGATCACCCACGATTTAGGCGTGGTGGCCGAAGTCGCCCAGCAGGTGGCGGTAATGTATGCCGGGCAGGTGGTGGAGCAGGGGAGCGTCGAGGCCATCTTTGCCGACCCGCAGCACCCGTACACCATCGGCCTGATGGGCTCAATCCCTTCGCTGGGCGCACGTAAAGGCCAGCTATCCACCATTCCCGGATCGGTCCCGCTCCCGGAATCCATGCCGAAAGGCTGTCGTTTTGCGACGCGCTGCCCGTTTGCGCAGTCTCGCTGCCATGATGAAAAACCGTCGCTCAACACGCTCGGCGCGGGTCATCAGGTCGCCTGCTTCCGCGTGCCGCTCGAACACCACATTGCCCTGGGAGAGACCGCATGACTACGCCAATTCTTGAAGCCCGCGACCTCAGCAAGCGCTTCCCTGGTCCGAAAAAACTCTTTTCACCGGCGGCCCGGTTTGTTACGGCGGTCGATCGCGTTTCGCTTGCCGTGATGCCGGGTGAAACGCTGGCAATTGTCGGCGAGTCTGGCTCCGGCAAATCCACCCTTGGGCGTCTGCTGCTGCGCCTGCTCGCCGCCAGTGAAGGGCGAGTGTTTTACCAGGGGGAGGAGATTACCGACGCCTCGGGCGCCCGTCTGAACCAGCTCCGGCGTGAGCTGCAAATTATTTTCCAGGATCCGTTTGCCTCGCTGAACCCGCGCATGACGGTGGAGCAGATCGTCGGTGAGCCGCTGTGGCTGCACCAGAACATGAAGAAAGCCGATCGTCAGTACCGCGTCGCCGAACTCCTCAAAACCGTTGGCCTGCCTGCCGCCTGGGCCGGGCGCTATCCGCACGAATTTTCCGGCGGCCAGCGCCAGCGTATCGGCATTGCGCGCGCGCTGGCCTCGGGACCAAAGCTGTTGCTTGGCGATGAACCCGTCTCTGCGCTGGATGTTTCCGTCCAGGCGCAGGTCGTCAATTTGCTGGAAAGCCTGAAGCACCAGCTCGGGCTGACGATGGTGATCGTTGCCCACGGCCTGGCGGTGATTCGCCATATGAGCGACCGCGTGGCGGTCATGTATCTCGGGCAAATCGTTGAACTTGCGACCGTCGACGAGATCTTTGACGCCCCGCTGCACCCTTATACCCAGGCACTGATCGCCTCGGCACCACAGATGCAGCCGGGCATTGAACGCGACGCACCGCTGCTGCAGGGGGATCTGCCGAACCCGGCGAGCCCTCCATCCGGCTGCCGTTTCCATACCCGCTGCCCGTATGTTACCGATGAATGCCGTCAGGTTGAGCCAATTAATCAGGTGCTGGACGGTGGACGTCAGGTTGCCTGTCACCGCTGGCAGGACATCAATCGCGATCGCAGTGTTATTCAGATAGCACCGCCATCCGCAGCTTTTCTGCGCCGCCGCGCGCTGTTTGAACACGCGGCCACTCACTCCTCCCTTCCTTCAAGGAACTCATGATAATGACAATGCGTAATTCTCTTTTGACCGTACTGGGAAGTGTTATGTTGCTTGGCGCGGCGCTGCCCGCCCATTCTGAAAGCGTGCTGCGAATTGGTCTGGGAGCTGACCCGGACATGCTCGACCCGCATCTGGCGCGCACCTACTATGGCCGCTTTGTCTTTGCTTCCCTGTGCGACAGGCTGGTGGATGTCGACGAACATCTGAAAGTGGTGCCAGGTCTGGCGAAGTCGTGGGCCTGGAGCGATGACGGCAAAACGCTGACCATGGATCTCCGTGAGGGGGTGACCTTCCATGACGGCGAGAAATTCGACGCCGCTGCTGCGAAATACAACCTCGACCGTGCGTTGACCCTAAAAGGCTCCCTGCGCAAAAGCGAGATCTCCTCGGTGGAATCGGTAGAGGTCACCGGTCCGATGCAGATTGCGCTGCACCTGAAAACCCCTGACGCCGCGCTGCTGATGCAGCTGACTGACCGCGCGGGCGCGATGATGGCACCCGATGCGGCGAAAAAGCCTGACTTTGCCGCCCATCCGGTCTGTTCCGGTCCTTATAAGTTTGACAGCCGCGTGTCCCAGGACCGCATTGTTCTGACTCGCTTCGACAATTACTGGAATAAAGACGCCTACCACTTCGACAAAATTATCTATCTGCCGATCCCGGACGCCTCCGTGCGCCTCGCGAACCTGCGGGCAGGCGATCTCGACCTGACCGAAGGCATTGCGGCCAGCGACGTTAAAACCGTTGAAGCTGACAGCAAGCTGGCGCTGGCGAAGGTAACGGGTCTGGGTTACCAGGGCATTACCTTCAACATCAATAACGGCAAGGTCCCGGCGAACGATCCGTTCAGAGATGCCCGCGTACGCGAGGCATTTTCGCAGGCCATCGACCGTGATGCGCTAAATCAGGTGGTCTTTGAAGGGCTATACACGCCGGCAAACCAGGCGTTTTCCACGGTGAGCCCGTATCACGTCAATCTGCCGGTTCCGCCCCGTGACGTCGATAAAGCCAAAGCGCTGCTCAAAGCGGCAGGCGTCACCACGCCGCTGACCGTCAACCTGCTGGTGCCGAACAACCCGACCTCGCAGCAGGTGGGTCAGGTTCTGCAGGCAATGGTTGCCGAGGCCGGCTTCACGCTCAACCTGCAGATGACCGAATTCGCGACGCTGCTGGATCGTCAGCAGAGTGGTGATTATCAGCTCAGTTTCTCCGGCTGGTCGGGCCGCCCGGACCCGGACGGCAGCATCTACGGCTTTGTCCATAGCAAAGGCACTCTGAATGACGGACGCTACAGCAACGCGCAGGTCGACGAATGGCTGACTCAGGCGCGCCAGAGCACCGACCAGGCCGCACGCCAGCCGCTGTATGACAAGGTTGTGAAACAGCTGCAAACCGACATGCCGATTGCCTACCTCTACTTCGAGCCGCGCATTTTTGGTCTGAACAAGCGCGTCCAGGGCTTTAAGCCTTACCCGGACGGCATCGTGCGTCTGGCGGGTTTGACGCTGGCGAAATAAACGTCCTGAGGAGAACCCATGCTGGAACTGATTTGCAAACGTCTGCTGCTGGCCATCCCGACCCTGCTGCTGGTGAGCATGATGGTGTTTGGCCTGCAAAAACTGCTGCCCGGCGACCCGCTGATCGCCATGGCCGGGGAGGAGCGCGATCCGGCGGTTATCGCCCAGCTGCGTGCTGAGCTCAATCTGGATGCGCCCCTTCCTGTGCAGTATTTCAACTGGTTAACGCGCGCATTGCAGGGCGACCTGGGGGTCTCCTTACGCACGCAAGAACCGGTGACGCAGCTGATTGCCAGTAAGCTGCCGGTGACGCTGGAGCTGTCGCTGCTGGCGATGATTATCGCGCTGGTATTTGGCATTAGCATGGGGATCCTCGCGGCAGTGAACAAAAACAGCTGGGTCGATCACGGGGCGAACTTCGTGGCGATCTCGGGGATCTCGATCCCCCATTTCTGGCTGGGGATCCTGCTGATTCTGGTCTTCTCGGTGAACCTGCAGTGGCTTCCCGCGTCCGGCTATGTACCGTTCAGTGAGGATCCGGTGCAAAACCTGCGCACGCTGCTGCTGCCCGCAGCCGTTCTCGGTACAGGGCTGGCGGCGACGCTGATGCGCCATACCCGTGCATCGATGATTGCGGTCCTGAAAGCGGATTACATCCGCACCGCGCGCGCGAAAGGATTACTGCCGAAAGCGGTGATCTTAAAGCACGCGTTTCGCAATGCACTGGTGCCGGTGATCACCCTTACGACGCTGCTGTTTGGTGAGCTGCTGGGCGGTGCGGTGCTGACCGAGCAGGTCTTCACCATTCCCGGCTTCGGCAAGATGATCGTCGATTCGGTATTTAACCGAGACTACGCGGTGGTGCAGGGCGTGGTGCTGATCGTGGCGATCGGCTTCCTGCTGCTCAACCTGCTGGCTGACGTGCTCTACGTTCTTATCAACCCGAAAATGCGAGGTTAACCATGGCGGAACTGACGACGCAAACCGCTGTGCCCGCGCTGCCGCGCGCGCAAAACCGGGTGCTAAAGAAATTCCTCGCCAATAAAAGCGCGGTGATTGGCGCGGTGGTGGTGGGCTTCTTTGTGCTGGTGGCGCTGCTGGCGCCGTGGATTGCCCCGTTCGACCCGGTCAAAGCCAACTTCCTGGCGGTGCGTAAAGCGCCGTCGGCAATGTACTGGTTCGGCACCGACGAGCTGGGGCGCGACATTTTATCCCGCATTATCTGGGGGGCGCGAACCTCGCTGATGGCGGGCTGTATGTCGGTCGTTATCGCGGTAGCGATCGGCGTGCCGCTGGGGCTGGTAGCGGGGTATTTCCAGAAGATGTGGGATGGGGTTATCTCGCGCTTCATTGAAGCGCTGCTGGCCTGCCCGTTTCTGATCATGGCGATCGCGCTGGGGGCATTTTTAGGCCCAAGCCTGACCAACGCGATGATCGCCATTGGCCTTTCCGCGATGCCGATCTTCGCCCGTCTGACGCGTGGGCAGGTGATCGCCATCCGCAACGAAGAGTACATCGACGGCGCGCGGGCGATCGGCCTGCCGGATCGCTGGATCATCATCAAATACGTGCTGCCCAACGTGATGTCACCGATCCTGGTGCAGGCCACGCTGGCGATTGCCTCGGCGATTATCGCCGAAGCCAGCCTGTCGTTTTTAGGGTTGGGGCAGCAGCCGCCCAATCCGTCCTGGGGGTCAATGCTCAACACCGCGAAAGGTTTTCTTGAGCAGGCGCCGTGGATGTCTGTTTTCCCCGGCGTGGCAATTTTCCTTGCCGTGCAGGGCTTTAATTTACTTGGCGACGGGCTGCGCGATGCGCTCGATCCGCGCCACGACTAAGGAGTCATGATGACCAAAGCGCTTGATTTTACGTCCGGTTACGAATCACGACGCCCGCCGATGATGGGCCATAACGCCGTTGCCACTTCGCAACCGCTGGCGGCGCAGGCAGGAATGAAAATGCTGCAGCTGGGTGGTAATGCTGTTGATGCGGCGATTGCCACCGCGATGGCGCTGACGGTAGTCGAGCCGACCGGTAACGGGATCGGCAGTGATGCCTTTGCCATCGTCTGGGACGGTGAAAAACTTCACGGTCTGAACGCGTCGGGGCGCTCACCGGCCAGCTGGCATGCAGATCTGTTTGCCGGAAAAACGGCGGTACCCGAAATCGGCTGGGACGCCGTGACCGTGCCCGGTGCGGTATCCGGCTGGGTCGCACTGGCAGAGCGTTTCGGCACGCTGCCGCTGACCACGCTGGCGCAGCCCGCCATTGACTATGCGCGAAACGGTTTCCCGGTTTCGCCGCTGATTGGCCATCTCTGGCAGCGCGGCTACAACAAGCTGAAAGATCAGCCTGGCTTCAGCGCCTGCTTCGCGCCGGAAGGCCGCGCGCCGCGAGTGGGGGAGATCTTCCGTAATCCGGCGCAGGCGAATTCGCTGGAACTGATAGCGAAAACCAACGGCGACGCGTTTTACCGCGGCGAGCTGGCGCAGAAAATTGCCGCCTTCGCCAAAGAACACGGCGCGCATTTGACGGCTGAAGATCTCGCCAGCCACCGCGTGGACTGGGTAGACCTGCTGTCACGCGACTTCGCGGGTGGTTCGGTGCAGGAGCTGCCGCCAAACGGCCAGGGGATCGCCACGCTGATTGCGCTGGGTATTCTGGAGCAGTGCGGCATCGAGCAGCATCATCCGGACTCCGTGCAGTCTCTGCATTTGTCCATTGAAGCGATGAAGCTGGCGCTGGCGGATCTCGACCGCTACGTGGCGGATGAAGATCATATGGTGTTCGCGGCCAAAGAGCTGCTGAGCGATCATTACCTGAAATCGCGTGCGGCGCTGATCAACCACGAAAGCGCCTCTGATTTTGTCTACGGTTCACCCACCCAGAGCGGTACGGTCTACATCAGCACTGCGGATGCCAGCGGGATGATGGTCTCCTTTATTCAGTCCAACTATATGGGGTTTGGTTCAGGGATTGTGGTGCCAGACACCGGGATTAGCCTGCAAAACCGGGGCTGTGGTTTTTCGCTGGATCCTAATCATCCGAACGCGCTGGCGGGCAGCAAGCGTCCGTTCCACACCATCATTCCGGGCTTTGCGATGGACGGCAACGGCAAGCCGTTGATGTCCTTCGGCGTGATGGGCGGCCCGATGCAGGCGCAAGGACACATGCAGATGGCGCTGCGCATTATGCTGCACGGGCAAAACCCGCAGGCGGCGATTGACGCTCCGCGCTGGCGCGTGGTGCAGGGCAGGGAAGTGATCGTCGAATCAACGTTCGATCGCAATACTATCGCCGCGCTACGCGAACGCGGACACCAGATCGTGGTGGAAGATCCGCTGCAGGATTATAACTTCGGCGGTGCGCAGGTGATTTATCGCCTTCCGGAAGGGCATTACGTGGCGGCAACGGAGAGCCGTAAAGACGGACAGGCGTTGGTGAGTTAAACGCTCGAGCAACATTTGTAGGCCGGGTAAGGCGTAGCCGCCACCCGGCTTTTTTTACCCGATGCTAAACGGATCCGCATCCTGCCAGGCTGGAAACTTCTCCCGATACTCCTTCAGCGCGGTCAACGATAGCTCCGCATCAATTCGCGTTGCCTGATGCGGCTCGGCAGTCGCAATAATCTCGCCCTGCGGATTTACCACCCGGCTGTCGCCGCGGTAGTGATGCCCGTTGCCATCCGTCCCCACACGGTTACAGCCCACCACATACGCCTGGTTCTCAATGGCGCGCGCCACCAGCAGCGACTGCCAGTGCAGCGAGCGCGGTGCTGGCCAGTTGGCGACATACAGCGCCAGGTCATAATCGTTGCGGTTGCGCGACCACACCGGGAAGCGCAGGTCGTAGCAGACCAGCGGCAGAATGCGCCAGCCGCGCCACTCGAATACCACGCGCTCGTTACCCGCTTCATAGTGATGATGCTCATCCGCCATGCGGAACAGGTGGCGTTTATCGTAAAAATGCACTTTCCCTTCCGGCTCAACCAGCAGAAAACGGTTCACTGGCCCGCGCTCGGTTTGCAGGGCGGCACTACCCGCGATCAGCGCGTTTGTTTGCTGCGCTTTGGTATGCATCCAGGCGACCACGTCATCCTGAGGCATTGATTGCTTAGCCGCTTCCATGGCGAAGCCGGTGGTGAACATCTCCGGCAGGACAATCACATCTCGTCCGGTAATTTCTTCCAGTTGACGATCAAAGTGGCGCAGGTTGGCAGGGCCATCCATCCACACTAAAGGTTGCTGCAAAATCGAAATCTTCAAACCCGGCACGATACAGACTCCTCAAACGACCCCTTTTTGACACTGTAGCACGTCATTACGAGAAAATGTGGCAATAAAAAACCCCGCGCGCGGCGGGGTTTGTCAGAACGAAACGGGTTATGCCGCTTCAGGTTTACGGTGCTTCTCTGTCAGCTTTACCGGCTGTGTTGCCAGCTCGTCCGGTTCGAAATCATCGACGTTAATACTGCGCAGACGGCTCTCTTCGGCTTTCACCAGAATTGCTGCTTCTGCATTATCGATAATGCCACCTGACAGCGCCTGTTTCGCCAGTTCATCCAGACGGGTGAACGGCAGGTTTTTGCCCAGTTGTTTGCAGATCTTCTGATGAATTGGGTCGGCGGCCATTACATCAAGCAGAGCCTCTTCCAGCAGACCCACCGGGTTATGTGGCGTAGGGGCCAGGTACTGACCACGGCCGATACGGGAGCGTGTCGCGCTCGGTACCTGCAGGATTTTCGCCACTTTGTGGTCCAGCTTGTCGGACGGTGCCAGGTGGTGACGACCGGTCGGGAAGATCACCACGCGCAGGGCGCCCGCAACAAAGCGGTTCGGGAAGTTCGCCAGCAGATCGTCAATCGCCTGTTCTGCCTGATACATCGCATCCTGAACGCCCCAGTGTACCAGCGGCAGATCCGCTTCCTGACGCCCTTCGTCGTCGTAACGCTTCAGGACCGCAGACGCCAGGAAAATCTGGCTCAGCACGTCGCCCAGACGGGCAGAGATCCGCTCGCGACGCTTCAGGCTACCGCCGAGAACGGCCATGGAAACATCCGACAGCAGAGCCAGGTTGGCGCTCAGACGGTTCAGATGCTGATAATAGCGTTTGGTCGCATCACCGGTTGGCGTCGCGCTGGTAAGACCGCGCGTCAGGCCGAGCCAGAAACTACGCACCTTGTTGCTACCCACATGACCGATATGTTTGAACAGCAGCTTATCGAAAGCATCCACGTCATTATTCTGCGCAGCGGCCATCTCTTCCAGCACGTACGGATGGCAGCGAATCGCCCCCTGACCGAAGATCATCATGCTGCGGGTCAGGATGTTTGCCCCTTCCACGGTGATGGCAATCGGTGCGCCCTGATAGCCGCGCGCCAGGAAGTTGCCTTCGCCGAGCATAATGCCTTTACCGCCTGCGATATCCATCGCGTCAATGATCGACTGCTGCGCGCGGTGGGTACAGTGGTATTTCACAATCGCGGACAGCACGGCCGGTTTTTCGCCCAGCATAATGCCGTAGGTAATCAAAGATGCGGCGGCATCCATCACGTAGGCATTACCTGCGATACGCGCCAGCGGCTCTTCGATACCTTCCATCTTGCCGATGGAGATTTTGAACTGACGGCGGATGTGGGCGTATGCACCAATCCCCATCGCCACAGATTTCAGGCCACCGGTAGAGTTCGACGGCAGGGTAATGCCGCGGCCAACCGACAGACATTCCACCAGCATACGCCAGCCCTGACCGGCCATTTTCGGACCACCGATGATGTAATCAATCGGCACAAAGATGTCCTGACCGCGGGTCGGACCGTTCTGGAACGGCACGTTCAGCGGGAAGTGACGGCGACCAATTTCAACGCCTGGGGTAGAGGTTGGGATCAGCGCACAGGTAATGCCCAGATCTTCTTCGCCGCCCAGTAGTTTTTCCGGGTCAGAGAGCTTAAAGGCCAGACCCAGCACGGTGGCGATTGGCGCCAGGGTGATATAACGCTTGTTCCAGGTCAGGCGCATGCCCAGCACCTGCTCGCCCTGCCACTCGCCCATGCAGACTACGCCGGTATCCGGGATCGCGCCTGCATCGGAACCCGCTTCCGGGCTGGTCAGCGCGAAGCAAGGGATTTCCTGACCACGCGCAAGACGCGGCAGGTAGTGATCTTTCTGCTCTTCGGTACCGTAATGCTGCAGCAGTTCACCCGGGCCTAAGGAGTTAGGCACGCCAACGGTAATCGCCAGGATCCCGGAGACGCCCGCCAGCTTTTGCAGGACGCGAGCCTGAGCGTAAGCGGAGAATTCCAGACCGCCATACTCTTTCTTGATGATCATCGCGAAGAAGCGATGTTCTTTCAGATACGCCCACAGCTCTGGCGGCAGATCGGCCATTTCATGGGTGATGGCAAAGTCGTTTGCCATGCGGCACGCTTCTTCCACCGGGCCGTCAATAAAAGCCTGTTCTTCAGCGGTCAGACGCGGCTGCGGATAGTTATGCAGCTTTTTCCAGTCCGGGTTGCCCTGGAACAGGTCGCCTTCCCACCAGGTGGTACCGGCATCAATCGCTTCTTTCTCAGTCCGCGACATTGGCGGCATCACTTTGCGGAAGCCTTTGAACACCGGCGCGGAGATCATCGACTTACGCATCGGGGTAAAGTTAAACGGCAGAAGAATGATGGCCAGCGGAACTAAAAGCCAGATATTCCACAGACCAGCGACGCCAAGTGCAGCCGTCCAGGCCAGCAGAATCACACTACTCAGGAATAAACTGACGCGGTGATAGAACAACACACCGAGCAGTACAACAGTTGCGAGAATGCTCAAAATCATCATAAAGAAAAGCTCCCTTGCTTGTAGGAGGTCTGACCACTTGTGATGATATGGTTGTAGTTGATGTTATTTCCTTTAGCAATGTGTTTACAAAATAATTACAACCGGGCTCACATTGTTCGTGTTTTCGCCGGCACGAAAAAGCAAAACGCCGGAGGATTCGCATGGCTTTAGCTTCTCGCTTTTCCCGCTATCCGGTACACTCCACTGTGTTATTTCATCAATACTGAAGGATTATCCTCATGTACCAGGATCTTATTCGTAACGAACTGAACGAAGCGGCGGAAACGCTGGCTAACTTTCTGAAAGATGATGCCAACATTCACGCTATTCAGCGCGCGGCGGTCCTGCTGGCCGACAGCTTTAAAGCGGGCGGCAAAGTGCTCTCCTGCGGTAACGGTGGTTCCCACTGTGATGCCATGCACTTTGCAGAAGAGCTGACCGGACGCTATCGCGAAAACCGTCCGGGCTACCCGGCGATTGCGATTTCCGACGTCAGCCACATCTCCTGCGTAGGCAATGACTTCGGTTACGACCACATCTTTTCCCGCTACGTTGAAGCGGTAGGTCGTGAAGGCGACGTGCTGCTGGGCATTTCGACCTCCGGTAACTCCGCTAACGTGATCAAAGCGATCGCTGCCGCGCGTGAAAAAGGGATGAAAGTCATCACCCTGACCGGTAAAGATGGCGGTAAGATGGACGGTACCGCGGATATCGAAATTCGCGTTCCGCACTTTGGTTATGCTGACCGCGTTCAGGAAATTCACATCAAAGTGATCCATATCCTGATCCAGCTGATCGAAAAAGAGATGGTTAAGTAAGACTTCGCTGGGGGCACTCTTGCCCCCGCTGTTGTGGAGGTGATGTATGTGCGAACTGCTCGGGATGAGCGCCAATGTGCCAACCGATATCTGCTTTAGTTTCACCGGGCTGGTGCAGCGCGGTGGAGGAACTGGGCCGCATAAAGACGGCTGGGGCATTACCTTCTACGAAGGCAAAGGGTGTCGCACGTTCAAAGATCCACAGCCCAGCTATAACTCACCGATTGCCAAACTGGTGCAGGACTATCCCATCAAGTCCCGCTCGGTGATTGCGCACATCCGTCAGGCAAACCGCGGCGAAGTGGCGCTGGAAAATACCCATCCGTTTACCCGTGAACTGTGGGGGCGAAACTGGACCTATGCGCACAACGGGCAACTGACGGGCTATAAGTCGCTGGAGACGGGGAATTTCCGCCCGGTCGGCGAAACGGATAGCGAAAAAGCCTTCTGCTGGCTACTGCACAAGCTGACGGAACGTTATCCTCGTACGCCCGGCAACATGACCGCCGTGTTTAAATACATCGCGACGCTGGCATCCGAGCTACGTGAAAAAGGCGTGTTTAACATGCTGCTGTCAGACGGACGCTATGTCATGGCGTTCTGTTCGACGAACCTGTTCTGGATCACGCGCCGTGCGCCGTTTGGCGTTGCAAAGCTGCTCGATCAGGATGTGGAGATAGACTTTCAGAAAGAGACCACACCGAACGATGTGGTCACAGTCATTGCGACGCAGCCGCTGACGGGCAACGAAGCCTGGCAAAAGATCATGCCAGGAGAGTGGGTGCTATTTTGTCTCGGGGACCGTGTAATTTGACGCCAGCTGTGGATGGACGACTTCGTGGCTCAGCGGTTTGCTGACCACGTAACGGCCATCTACGATAGAAACCACAGGCGGCTTGTGGGTCTGCTCAAAGTAGTCGTAACCCGGCTTCAGCTGTTTCCAGAAATCGGCGTAATAGGAGTACTTATGGCGGGCCATGTTGGCATCTGTCATACGGAACGGATAAATGCTGACCTGAACGTTAGGCTGCCCGAACACCAGCGCGCCTGTTACGAACTGGAAAATTTCATCAATGCCGGCATCGGTCATCGCATAACAGCCGATAGACACGCAGGCACCGTGGATCATCAGGTATTTCCCTTCATAACCGTGAGCACGGTCATAGGCATTGGGGAAACCGATGTTAATGGCTTTATAGAAGCGGCTGTCCGGTTTGAGCTGGCTACGCTGAACGTTATAAAACCCTTCCGGACTTTTAAAATCACCCTGGCGCTGTTTTGGCCCCAGCCCGCCGGAGTAATTACAAATTTTGTAGCTATCAAGCAGCTGATATGTCTCGCCCATTTTCACAAATAGATCGAGCGTGCGTTCTTCCTTGAAGATTTGAATATAAACCGGCGATCCCATTAACTGCTGTTTATATTCTTTGCTGATCGGCGTCGTGGAGCTGTTGCTGCTGAGCAGCCCGGCAAACGACATGCACGGAATCAGAAGCATCGCAATGAACAATGCGATTTTACGCATACTACAAGTTCCTTGATAAAACGTAGACCAACTTGCCAGGGCGGCAAAAGAGACCCAAAATCAGATTATTCTGTTAGGAGCGCTCACATTAGCACCGCTATAGATTTTCGCAAGAGTCGGGCGATGAGTTTACAAATTAGTTTTACTTTATAAACCATCAAAATCACGCTGGCTCCAGGAACTTTGCGTATTAGCTCGCAATTTGGCGCACCCGCAGGCGGATCCCCTGCCCGTGAGAAGGGGAAAATGGTACACTTCGCGCCCACTGGATTGTTGTTTATGGAAACCTGCTAACCACATGTTTAAAATAAAAAAAGGACTTAATCTGCCGATTGCAGGCGTGCCCGAGCAGCACGTTTCGCCCGGTGCAAGTGTCCGTCATGTCGCCATCGTAGGCGACGATTATCTGGGAATGCGTCCCTCGATGCTGGTTCAGGAAGGCGATCGCGTTATCAAAGGGCAGGCGCTCTTTGAGGATAAAAAAAATCCCGGCGTGCTGTTCACAGCTCCCGCCAGCGGCACCGTTGTGGCGATCAATCGTGGCGAGCGCCGTGTCCTTCAGTCGGTGGTGATCCGCATTGAAGGCGATGAACAGCGTGAGTTTGCCCATTACGACGCCGCAGAACTCGCGTCGCTTAGTCGGGAAACTGTGCAGGCTCAACTGCTGGCATCCGGTTTGTGGACGGCACTTCGCACGCGTCCTTTCAGCAAATCCCCCGCTCCTGATACGGCCCCGGCTGCCATATTCGTGACGGCCATCGACACCAACCCGCTCAGCGCAGACCCGCAGCCCGTTATTCTGGCGCAGCGTAAAGCCTTCGATGCCGGGCTGACGGTTTTAACGCGCCTGACGCCCGGGAAAGTTCACGTCTGCCAGGCCGGCGGTGGCAAGCTTGGCGGCCATCCGCAGGGGCAGGTCACGTTTAATGAATTTTCGGGTCCACATCCGGCTGGGCTGGTCGGCACCCATATTCACTTCCTAGAGCCGGTGAGTCTGAAAAAACAGGTCTGGCATCTTAATTATCAGGACGTCATTGCCATTGGTAAGCTCTTTACCACTGGCGTTCTCTGCGCTGAACGGGTCATCGCTATCGGCGGTCCGCAGGCTGCAAACCCGCGCCTGGTAAAAACGCTTCTGGGAGCCGATCTTAATGACCTGCTTTCCGGGGAAACGAAAGAGGGTGAAAACCGCCTGATTTCCGGTTCAGTACTCAGTGGGCGCCGCGCAGTTGATGCGCATGCGTACCTGGGCCGTTTCCATCTTCAGGTGAGCGTTGTGCAGGAAGGGCGTGAGAAAGAGCTGTTCGGCTGGGTGCTGCCGGGTGCAGAGAAATACTCCGTGACCCGCACTACGCTGGGTCACTTCCTGCGTCATAAGCTCTTTAATTTCTCCACCAGCACGAACGGCGGTGAGCGCGCAATGGTCCCGATTGGCAACTACGAACGCGTGATGCCGCTGGACATTCTGCCCACCGTGCTGCTGCGCGATCTCCTTGCCGGTGATACCGACGGCGCGCAGGCGCTGGGCTGTCTCGAGCTGGATGAAGAAGATTTGGCGCTGTGTACCTATGTGTGTCCAGGTAAATACGAATATGGACCCGTATTGCGCGAGGTGTTAACCCGCATTGAGCAGGAAGGATAACGATGGGCTTAAAACACCTCTTTGAAAAAATAGAGCCGCATTTTACCGAGGGTAAACTGAAGAAGTACTACCCGCTGTACGAAGCGACGACGACCATTTTCTACACGCCGGGTCTGGTGACGAAAGGGGCGGCGCACGTTCGCGATGCCATCGACCTGAAACGCATGATGATCCTGGTGTGGTTTGCGGTCTTCCCGGCCATGTTCTGGGGTATGTACAACGTGGGGCTGCAAACCATTCCGGCGCTGCATCATCTCTATGATGCGCAGCAGCTGGCGCAGGTCATTCAGTCTGACTGGCACTACCGCCTGGCACAGTCGTTAGGCGTGAGCTTCGCGGCGGACGCGGGCTGGCTCAGCATGATGACGCTGGGGGCGGTATTCTTCCTGCCGATTTATATGACCGTCTTTATCGTGGGCGGTTTCTGGGAAGTGCTGTTCGCCATCATCCGCAAACACGAGATTAACGAGGGCTTCTTTGTTACCTCTATCCTGTTTGCGCTGATTGTGCCACCTACGCTGCCACTCTGGCAGGCGGCGTTGGGGATAAGCTTTGGCGTCGTGATTGCCAAAGAGATCTTCGGCGGGACCGGGCGTAACTTCCTGAACCCGGCGCTGGCGGGGCGTGCGTTCCTGTTCTTTGCCTACCCGGCGCAGATCTCAGGTGACCTGGTGTGGACGGCTGCGGACGGTTTCTCTGGTGCGACCCCCCTTTCCCAGTGGGCGGCAGGCGGCGGTGAAACGCTGGTCAATAATGCGACCGGCCAGCCGGTGACCTGGTTTGATGCGTTTATTGGCAACATCCCTGGCTCCATCGGGGAAGTGTCTACCCTGATGATTTTGCTCGGTGGGGCGATCATTCTCTTTGGTCGCGTGGCCTCCTGGCGCATCGTCGCAGGCGTGATGCTCGGGATGGTGCTTACTGCCACCCTGTTCAATCTCATTGGTTCAAACACGAACCCGATGTTCTCTATGCCTTGGTACTGGCACCTTGTGCTGGGCGGTTTTGCGTTTGGCATGATGTTCATGGCCACCGATCCCGTCTCAGCCTCGTTTACCGACAGAGGTAAATGGTGTTACGGCGCGCTCATTGGGGTGATGTGTGTATTGATTCGCGTGGTCAACCCGGCCTATCCGGAAGGGATGATGTTGGCCATTCTGTTTGCCAATCTGTTTGCGCCGCTGTTCGACTATCTGGTCGTGCGCGCCAACATTAAGCGGAGGAAGGCGCGTGGCTGAAGTCAAAAATAACGACAGCATCAGCAAAACATTGCTGGTGGTTCTGGTGCTTTGCCTGGTCTGTTCCATTGTCGTCGCCGGTTCTGCCGTCGGGTTAAAACCGCTGCAGCAGGAGCAACGGGCGCT
Source organism: Enterobacter cloacae complex sp. IR53030 (assembly GCF_049238365.1). Classification (NCBI taxonomy): domain Bacteria; kingdom Pseudomonadati; phylum Pseudomonadota; class Gammaproteobacteria; order Enterobacterales; family Enterobacteriaceae; genus Enterobacter; species Enterobacter cloacae complex sp. IR53030. Next base: position 63,954 of record NZ_JBMKHA010000023.1, on the reverse strand, counting down.
GGATAAACAGCGTAACATCCTGGCCGTGGCCGGGCTGATGCAGGAAGGCATGACGAAGGACGACGTCTCAGCCGTGTTTGCTGAACGCATTACCGCACGGCTGGTGAATTTAAAAACCGGTGAACTGATGGATAAAGACCCGGCGAAATATAACCAGGCGCTGGCGCTGAAAGATCCGCAGATGAGCACTTCGCTTGATGCCTCTCAGGATCCGGCAGGGATTAAGCGCCGCAGCAATATTGCGGAGATTTATCTCGTTCGTGACGAGCAAAAACGCGTGCAGGAAGTGGTTTTACCCATCTATGGTAACGGCTTGTGGTCAATGATGTACGCCTTTGTGGCGCTGGACACCGATGGCCGCACGGTCAAAGGCATTACTTATTATGATCAGGGCGAAACGCCGGGGCTGGGTGGCGAAGTTGAGAACCCTAACTGGCGTGCGCAGTTTGTCGGTAAAAAAGTACTCGACGATAACGGTCAGCCTGCGCTTAAGGTGGTGAAAGGGGGCGCGCGTCCCGGTGATGACTTCGCCGTTGACGGCCTTTCCGGGGCCACGCTCACCTCTAACGGTGTGCAGCACAGTTTTGATTTCTGGATGGGTGAACTGGGCTTTGGTCCCTTCCTGAAAAACGTACGTGAAGGAGCGCTAAACAATGGCTGATACGGGTGAACTGAAAGAAGTTAAAAAGGTGCTGATTGGCCCACTTTTAGCCAATAACCCGATAACGCTGCAGGTGCTGGGCGTCTGCTCTGCCCTGGCGGTGACGACCAAACTGGAAACGGCGGTAGTGATGACGCTGGCAGTTACGCTGGTGACAGCGTTCTCCAGCATGTTTATCTCAATGATCCGCCACCACATACCCAACAGCGTAAGGATCATCGTCCAGATGGCGATCATCGCTTCGCTGGTGATCGTCGTTGATCAGCTGCTGCGCGCGTTTGCTTATGAAACCTCGAAGCAGCTTTCGGTGTTTGTCGGCCTGATTATCACCAACTGTATCGTGATGGGACGCGCTGAAGCCTACGCCATGAAAATGCCGCCGCTGGCGAGCTTTATGGATGGGATCGGCAACGGTCTGGGCTACGGCGTGATCCTCCTGACGGTCGGTTTCCTGCGCGAGCTTATTGGCAGCGGCAAGCTGTTTGGCATCACGGTGCTGAACACGGTACAGAACGGCGGCTGGTATCTGCCAAACGGACTGTTCCTGCTGGCCCCAAGCGCATTTTTCATTATCGGTTTGCTGATCTGGCTGATTCGTACGTTGAAGCCCGAACAGCAGGAAAAGGAGTAACCGACAATGGCTCATTACCTGAGTTTATTTGTGCGCGCGGTGTTTGTTGAAAACATGGCGCTCGCCTTCTTCCTGGGCATGTGTACGTTCCTTGCCGTTTCCAAAAAGGTCTCAACGGCATTTGGTCTGGGCGTGGCGGTCACCGTGGTGTTGGGGCTTTCCGTTCCGATTAACAACCTGGTGTTCAACTTTGTGCTGCGGGACAGTGCGCTGGTGGAGGGGATTGATCTCAGCTTCCTGAACTTCATCACCTTTATCGGGGTAATTGCGGCGCTGGTGCAAATCCTGGAGATGATCCTCGATAAGTATTTCCCGTCGCTGTACAACGCGCTGGGGATCTTCCTGCCGCTCATCGCCGTAAACTGTGCCATCTTTGGTGGCGTCTCATTCATGGTTCAGCGTGATTACAACTTCAGTGAATCCGTGGTGTATGGCTTTGGATCCGGTATCGGCTGGATGCTGGCGATTGTTACCATGGCGGGGATCCGCGAAAAAATGAAATATGCCAACGTCCCTGCCGGGCTGCGTGGCTTAGGGATCACCTTTATCACCACCGGCCTGATGGCGTTGGGCTTTATGTCCTTCTCCGGTGTGCAGCTATAAGGGCTAAAAGATGGAAATTATTCTTGGCGTGGTGATGTTCACGCTGATAGTACTGGTGCTCTCAGGGCTGATTCTGGCGGCGCGCGCGAAGCTGGTCAATTCCGGTGATGTGGTCATTGATATCAATGACGATCCCCAGAATCAGATCCGTACCCCGGCAGGGGATAAACTGCTTAATACGCTCTCCGGCAACGGGATCTTTGTCTCGTCAGCCTGCGGTGGCGGCGGCTCATGCGGGCAGTGCCGTGTGACGGTGAAAGAGGGTGGCGGTGATATTCTGCCCACAGAACTGTCGCATATTACGAAACGTGAAGCGAAAGAGGGTTGTCGTCTGGCATGCCAGGTCGCGGTGCGTCAGAACATGAAGATTGAGCTGCCGGAAGAGATCTTTGGCGTGAAAAAATGGGAGTGCGAGGTTATCTCTAACGATAACAAAGCCACCTTCATTAAAGAGCTTAAGCTGCGTGTGCCTGAAGGGGAGAGCGTCCCGTTCCGTGCGGGTGGCTATATCCAGATTGATTGTCCGGCACACACCGTGGCGTATGCCGACTTCGACGTGCCTGAAGAGTACCGTGCCGACTGGGATAAATTTAATCTCTTCCGCTTTGTTTCCGAGGTCAAAGAGCCCGCGCTTCGCGCCTATTCCATGGCTAACTACCCGGAAGAGAAGGGCATCATTATGCTCAACGTGCGTATCGCCACCCCGCCGCCAAACGTGCCACATGCCCCGCCGGGCGTGATGTCGTCGTACATCTGGTCCCTCAAGCCTGGCGACAAAGTCACCATCTCCGGTCCGTTCGGGGAGTTCTTTGCCAAAGATACCGACGCAGAAATGGTCTTTATCGGCGGGGGCGCGGGTATGGCGCCGATGCGCTCACACATCTTTGACCAGCTCAAGCGTCTTGGGAGCACGCGTAAGATCAGCTTCTGGTATGGGGCGCGTTCCCTGCGCGAAATGTTCTATGACGATGAGTTCGAACAGCTGGCGCGTGAGAACCCTAACTTTACTTTCCACGTGGCGCTTTCCGACCCGCAGCCGGAAGATAACTGGACAGGCTATACGGGCTTCATCCACAACGTGCTGTATGAAAATTACCTCAAACAGCACCCGGCACCAGAAGACTGCGAGTTCTACATGTGTGGTCCGCCAATGATGAACGCCGCTGTGATCAAGATGCTGAAAGATCTCGGCGTGGAAGATGAGAACATCCTCCTTGATGATTTCGGAGGCTGATCATGTTGACCTTTCTGGCGACCTTTGCGGTGTTTGTGCTGGTGGTATTCGGCATGTCATTAGGCTGGATCATCAAGCGTAAAAGCATTCAGGGCAGCTGCGGCGGGATCTCTTCTCTCGGAATGGAAAAGGTCTGCGACTGCCCGGAACCGTGCGATGCGCGGAAAAAAAGAATGGCCCGCGAACAGCAGCGCATTATTTAGTCTTGTTAGTCGGGTAAGGCGAAGCTGCCACCCGACAATTCCCACGTACACTTCTCAACCCTCATTTGTTTACTGTATACTTATCCAGTGAATGAGTGAGGGCTTACTATGCGCAAAATAATCCATGTCGATATGGACTGCTTTTTTGCCGCAGTGGAGATGCGTGACAACCCGGCGCTGCGGGATATCCCCATCGCCATTGGCGGCAGCCGCGTACAGCGTGGGGTGATCAGCACCGCCAACTACCCTGCGCGCAAATTTGGCGTGCGCAGCGCCATGCCGACGGCGATGGCGTTAAAACTCTGCCCGCACCTCACCCTTTTGCCTGGGCGATTTGAAGCCTATAAAGAAGCGTCGAACCATATACGGGAAATCTTCTCCCGCTATACCTCACTGATTGAGCCGCTATCCCTGGACGAAGCCTATCTTGACGTCACCGACAGCCTTCACTGTCACGGCTCCGCCACCCTGATGGCGCAGGAGATCCGCCAGACCATTTTCAACGAGCTGAATCTCACCGCATCGGCAGGCGTCGCGCCGGTAAAATTTCTCGCTAAAATCGCCTCCGATTTAAATAAACCCAACGGTCAGTACGTCATCACCCCCGAAGAGGTGCCTGCGTTTTTGAAAACGCTTCCGCTTGGCAAAATCCCCGGCGTAGGCAAAGTCTCCGCCGCGAAGCTGGAAAGTATGGGATTACGCACCTGCGAAGATGTGCAGCGAAGCGATCTGGCTATGCTACTCAAGCGTTTCGGAAAGTTTGGTCGCGTGCTGTGGGAACGCAGTCAGGGCATTGATGAACGCAGCGTAAGCAGCGAGCGGTTGCGTAAATCGGTTGGTGTTGAACGCACGCTGATGGAAGATATTCACGACTGGTCCGAATGTGAATTCATCATCACTGAACAGCTTTATCCTGAGCTGGAAAGGCGCTTAGCGAAGGTTAAGCCCGATCTGCTCATCGCCCGGCAGGGCGTGAAGCTCAAGTTTAACGACTTCCAGCAGACTACGCAGGAGCACGTCTGGCCGCGTCTGAACAGAGACGATCTTATCGCGACGGCAAAAAAAGCATGGGAAGAACGGCGGGCAGGGCGCGGAGTAAGGCTGGTGGGGCTGCACGTCACACTGTTGGATCCGCAGTTAGAGCGTCAGTTGGTTTTGGGATTGTAGATTACGCCAATCGTAGGCCCGGTAAGCGTAGCGCCACCGGGCAACAGACGACGAATTACTTAGCAGGAATCGCCTTCAGCAACTCGGTCAGCAGGGTCCAGTAATGGCCCACGCTTTCGATATGAACTTGCTCATCCGGCGAGTGCGGCCCGGTAATGGTTGGCCCGATAGAGACCATGTCCATGTTCGGATACGGTTTCTTGAACAGACCACACTCCAGACCCGCGTGGATCACCTGAATGTTCGGCGTGCTGTTGAACAGACGCTGATAGGTTTCGCGCACCAGCGCCATCACCGGAGAACTGGCATCCGGCTGCCAGCCCGGGTAGCTGCCTTTAGCGGAGGTTTTGGCACCCGCCAGCGTCCCCAGAGATTCCAGCATGCTCACCACGTACTCTTTACCGCTGTCGATCAGGGAACGGATCAGGCAGATAATTTCTGCACTGTCGTCGCTCATGGTGACCACGCCCACGTTCAGTGAGGTTTCTACCACGCCTTTCGCCACGTCAGAGTTGCGGATCACGCCGTTTGGCGTCGCGTTCAGCAACTGAACAAAGGTGTCACGAGACTGCACGGTCAGCGCGGCTTTGTCGGTAGTAACAGACTCCAGCACCACGGTCAGGTTTTTCTCTTTCGCTGACAGTTCGTTTTTCAGGATATCCAGGTAGACGCTGGAGAGTTTTTTCAGCTCGTCCGCTTTTGCTGCAGGTACTGCAACGGTGGCGAAGGCTTCGCGTGGGATCGCATTGCGCAGGGTACCGCCGTTGAAGTCTACCAGGCGCAGATCCAGCTCAGCCGCGTGGCCCGCCAGGAAGCGTGCCAGCAGTTTGTTGGCGTTGCCCAGGCCCAGGTGAATATCACCGCCGGAGTGGCCGCCTTTCAGCCCTTTCAGCGTCAGCTTGAAGGTCTGGTAACCCGCAGGCACCGCTTCGCGTGACAGTGGCAGGGTAGAGATGAAATCAATCCCGCCCGCGCAGCCCATGTAGATCTCACCTTCTTCTTCGGAGTCGGTGTTGATCAGGATATCAGCCTGCAGCCAGTTCGCCTGCAGACCGAATGCGCCGTCCATGCCCGCTTCTTCGGTCATGGTCAGCAACACTTCCAGCGGACCGTGCTCAACGCTGTCATCCGCCAGCACGGCCAGCGCAGAGGCCATGCCGATGCCGTTATCTGCACCCAGGGTGGTGCCGCGCGCTTTCACCCAGTCGCCGTCGATGTAGGGCTGGATCGGGTCTTTAGTGAAATCGTGAACGGTATCGTTGTTTTTCTGTGGCACCATGTCCAGGTGCGCCTGCAGGACAACCGGTTTGCGGTTCTCCATGCCTGCGGTGGCCGGTTTACGGATAAGAATGTTACCAACCTGGTCGCGTTCAGCGTGCAGACCTTTTTCCTTCGCCCAACCCATAATATGTTCGGCAAGCTGTTCTTCATGGTAGGAAGGGTGTGGAATGGAACAGATTTTGGCAAAAATATCCCACAGCGGCTGCGGAGATAATTGAGACAGTTCAGACACGATAAGTCTCCTTGTCGATGCTCTGCAAACAAGGTTGCAGGTCACAGGGTTAGCAGGTTAATAGTTACCACAAGACAGGCTTGCGAGATGCAACTGAGAATACCACTTTCTCTGCGGGCTGGTAGCATAAAGCATGTAAAAACTCAGGCAGAGGGCGCTAAACACTGGTTTTTAGTGCGTCAGATCTCTATAATCTCGCGCAACCTATTTCCCCCTCGAACACTTTTTAAGCCGTATAAAAACAGGCTGGGACACTTCACATGAGCGAAAAATACGTCGTCACCTGGGACATGTTGCAGATTCACGCCCGCAAACTGGCTGCGCGTCTGATGCCTTCCGAACAGTGGAAAGGCATTATTGCCGTCAGCCGTGGCGGTCTGGTACCGGGGGCGCTGCTGGCACGTGAGCTGGGTATTCGTCATGTCGATACCGTTTGCATCTCCAGCTATGACCACGACAACCAGCGTGAGCTGAAAGTGCTGAAACGCGCTGAAGGCGACGGTGAAGGCTTTATCGTCATCGACGATCTGGTGGACACCGGTGGTACCGCGGTGGCTATCCGCGAAATGTATCCAAAAGCGCATTTCGTCACTATCTTCGCGAAACCGGCGGGTCGCCCACTGGTTGACGATTACGTGATTGATATCCCTCAGGATACCTGGATTGAACAGCCATGGGATATGGGCGTGGTCTTTGTACCGCCTATTTCAGGCCGTTAATTTCCGCACGTAACTTTACACGCCCGGCTATGTCGGGCGTTGTTCTTTTTATCCTGCCACGCGTTACAATGGACGTTATATGACGTATCCATGGAGGCAACGCAATGACGCAGGCGAATCTCACCGAGACACTCTTCAAACCCCGTTTCAAACACCCTGAAACGTCGACGCTGGTCCGTCGGTTCAATCCGGGTATCCAGCCTGCCGTCCAGTCTGCCTTAGACGGCAAAAACGTCCCCCACTGGTATCGCATGATTAACCGCCTGATGTGGATCTGGCGCGGTATTGATCCGCGTGAAATCCTGGATGTGCAGGCGCGTATCGTCATGAGCGAGTCGGAGCGCACAGACAGCGAACTCTACGACACGGTGGTCGGCTATCGCGGCGGCAACTGGATCTATGAATGGTCTAAACAGGCGATGCTCTGGCAGCAAAAAGCCAGCCAGGAGGAAGATGCTACGCGGAGCGGCAAGCACTGGCTCCATGCGGCCAATCTCTACGCCATTGCCGCCTACCCGCATTTAAAAGGTGATGAGCTGGCTGAGCAGGCTCAGGCGCTGGCGAACCGAGCCTATGAAGAAGCGGCTCAGCGCCTTCCGGGCCAGATGCGCGAACTGGAGTTCACCATTCCCGGCGGTGCGCCCGTCACCGGCTTCCTTCATATGCCTGAAGGAGACGGCCCGTTCCCGACCGTCCTGATGTGCGGCGGGCTGGATTCGCTGCAAATCGACTATTACAGCCTGTATGAGCGTTACTTCGCACCAAAAGGGATCGCGATGTTGACGCTTGATATGCCCTCAATTGGTTTCTCATCCAAATGGAAGCTGACTCAGGATTCCAGTCTGCTGCACCAGCATGCGCTAAAAGCGCTGGAAAACATTCCTTGGGTTGACCACACCCGCGTGGCGGCATTCGGCTTCCGCTTTGGGGCGAACGTCGCAGTGCGTCTGGCTTATCTTGAATCATCGCGCCTGAAGGCCGTCGCGTGCCTGGGCCCGGTAGTCCACGCCCTGCTTAGCGATCCTGCCCGTCAGGGCAGTGTGCCGGAAATGTACCTTGACGTGCTGGCCAGCCGCCTTGGCATGCATGATGCATCAGATGAAGCGCTGCGCGTTGAGCTCAATCGTTACTCGTTAAAAACGCAAGGTTTGCTGGGACGCCGTTGCCCGACGCCGATGTTGTCCGGCTTTTGGAAAAACGATCCGTTCAGCCCGGAGGAAGAGTCACGCTTAATCACTTCGTCATCTGCGGATGGCAAATTGCTTGAGGTGCCGTTCAGCCCGGTATATCAGAATTTCGACAAAGCACTGAAAGAGATTACGCGCTGGATCGCTCAGAGATTGTGTTAATAGATTGCTAAATTTTGCTGGTTTGGTAAAACAGTGGCTTCACAAAAGGAGATCGCAATGACGTTACCGAGTGGACACCCGAAAAGTAGGCTGATTAAGAAATTTATGGCTCTCGGCCCGTATATTCGAGAAGAGCAGTGTGAAGAGAATCGCTTTTTTTTCGACTGCCTGGCTGTTTGCGTCAACGTGAAGCCTGCACCCGAAAAACGTGAATTCTGGGGCTGGTGGATGGAAATGGAAGCTGAGGAGAAACGTTTTACCTATAGCTACCAGTTTGGCCTGTTTAATAAAGACGGCAACTGGCAGGCCACCACCATCAACGATCAGGAAGTGATTGATCGCCTGGAATATACCCTCAAAGAGTTCCATGACAAAGCGAGCGCACTGCTGGCCTCTCTGGAGCTGAAGTTCGAACCCGCGGATAACTTTTCCAGCGAAGCGGTGAAGCTGACCGCGTAATGCTTTTCTCCCTCTCCCTGTGGGAGAGGGCCGGGGTGAGGGCATCAGACCGCATTCATTTCGGGCAAAAAAAATCCCGGCACATCTGCCGGGATTTTCTTATTCGGATAATCTTAGAACTGGTACGTCATACCCAGCGCAACAATATCATCGCTGCTTACGCCCAGTTTATTATCGTCGTCAATCTGGTTGATTTTATAATCAACAAATGCGGACATATTTTTGTTGAAGTAATAGGTCGCGCCGACATCGATATATTTCACCAGGTCTTCGTCACCAATCCCTTCGATATCCTTGCCTTTAGACTGGACATAGCCCAGAGACGGGCGCAGGCCGAAATCGAACTGATATTGTGCAACAACTTCAAAGTTCTGCGCTTTATTAGCAAAGCCGCCGGAAATTGGCGTCATATTGCGGGTTTCGGAATACATGGCTGCCAGATAAATATCGTTCGCGTCGTATTTCAGACCGGTAGCCCAGGCTTCCGCTTTCTGGCCCTGACCACGCGCCAGCAGGTTTTGCGCGTTGGTGCGGTCAGAGTTGGTGTACGCGCCGCTGACGGCGAAATCGCTGCCGCCGAAGTCATAGGTCAGAGAGGTACCGAAACCGTCACCGTTCTGTTTTTTGGCGTCACGGTTTTCGTTTTTGCCCTGGTACTGCAGCGTCATGTCCAGACCATCAATCGCACCGAAGAAATCGGTGTTACGGTAGGTTGCAAGACCGCTGGCACGCTTGGTCATAAAATTGTCGGTCTGTGCGGAAGAGTCGCCGCCGAACTCAGGGAACATATCGGTCCACGCTTCGACGTCGTAAAGCGCACCCAGGTTACGACCATAATCCAGGGAACCAAAGTCTTTCAGTTTCAGACCCGCAAACGCCAGGCGTGTTTTCTGAGAAGAGTCGCTTTCGGCTTTGTTACCGGCAAATTCGGCTTCCCAACGGCCATAGCCCGTCAGCTGATCGTTAATCTGGGTTTCACCTTTAAAACCGAAGCGAACGTACGTCTGGTCACCATCTTTGGTGTCATCATCGCTGATATAGTGCATCGCTTTAACTTTGCCGTACACGTCCAGTTTATTACCGTTTTTATTATAAACTTCAGCTGCGTGAACGGATGCAGAAGCCACCACGCCCATAACCACTAATGCCAGAGTGCTCTTTTTCATTTTCGATCCTGTCTTATAAACGCGCTAAAAAAATTCGCTGGACGATAAGCTCATGCTTAAGTCCCGTGAAAAAACAGGAAGGGTTTTATCGTTCTGGAATGAAACTTTTATGACAAACTAAGAATAATTTTAAAAAACTGTGATTTATTATTTCGGTAATAAATCCGTCAAATTTTGCCGCTACGCTTCCTGATCCCGCGCAACAAAGTGCTTTGTGATGTACTAAGGCAGTTGGCAACCGGGCTGACTCCTGTTAAAACGTTCGTTCGACATTACTTTCCCTTATCGTTGAACGGCAGAGAATCATGAGTGACAGCCAGACGCTGGTGGTAAAACTCGGTACCAGTGTGTTAACAGGCGGATCGCGCCGCCTAAATCGCGCCCACATTGTTGAGCTTGTACGTCAGTGCGCTCAACTGCATGCCGCAGGGCATCGTATTGTGATTGTGACTTCCGGGGCGATTGCCGCCGGGCGTGAACATCTGGGTTACCCCGAACTCCCCGCGACGATCGCCTCTAAACAGCTGCTGGCCGCCGTGGGACAAAGCCGACTCATTCAACTCTGGGAACAGCTGTTCTCCATCTACGGTATTCACGTCGGGCAGATGCTGCTGACGCGCGCGGATATGGAAGACAGAGAGCGCTTCCTGAACGCGCGCGATACCCTGCGCGCGCTGCTGGACAACAACATTGTTCCCGTCATCAACGAAAACGATGCCGTTGCCACCGCTGAAATCAAAGTGGGGGATAACGATAATCTCTCTGCGCTGGCCGCCATTCTGGCCGGAGCTGATAAACTCCTGCTTCTGACCGATCAGCAAGGGCTGTTTACCGCAGATCCGCGTTCCAACCCGGAAGCCGAACTGATCACCGACGTTCATGGCATCGACGATGCGCTGCGTGCCATCGCCGGTGACAGCGTTTCAGGGCTGGGAACCGGTGGCATGGGAACCAAGCTGCAGGCGGCTGACGTGGCGTGCCGTGCCGGTATCGACACCATTATTGCGGCGGGCAGCCGCCCGGGCGTGATTGGTGACGTGATGGAAGGCATCTCTGTCGGCACACGCTTCCACGCGCAGGAATCCCCGCTGGAAAACCGCAAGCGCTGGATATTTGGCGCGCCTCCTGCCGGTGAGCTCACCGTTGATGAAGGCGCGACGGCGGCGATTCTGGAACGAGGGAGTTCATTGCTTCCTAAAGGAATTAAAAGCGTGACAGGCAACTTCTCCCGTGGTGAAGTGATCCGCATCCGTAACCTTGAAGGTCGCGATATAGCCCATGGCGTAAGCCGTTATAACAGCGACGCGCTGCGCCGCATTGCGGGCCACCATTCGCAGCAGATCGACGCCATTCTGGGCTATGAATATGGCCCGGTTGCCGTTCACCGCGATGACATGATTATTCGTTAAGGAGCCAGAACATGCTGGAACAAATGGGCGCAGCCGCGAAGGCCGCCTCTTATAAACTGGCGCTCCTTTCCAGCCGTGAGAAAAACCGCGTGCTGGAAAAAATCGCTGATTATCTGGAATCGCAATCCGCTGAGATCCTGCGAGCCAACGAACAAGATTTAGCTGAGGCGCGTGAAAACGGCCTGAGCGAAGCGATGCTCGACCGCCTGGCGCTGACGCCGGCGCGCCTGAAAGGCATCGCTGATGATGTCCGTCAGGTTTGTAATCTGGCTGACCCGGTAGGGCAGGTGATTGACGGTGGGCTGCTTGACAGCGGTTTGCGTCTGGAGCGTCGCCGCGTGCCGCTCGGCGTCATTGGTGTGATTTATGAAGCCCGTCCAAACGTGACGGTTGACGTCGCCTCTCTGTGCCTGAAAACCGGTAACGCTGCCATTCTGCGCGGCGGAAAAGAGACCTGGCGCACCAACGCCGCGACGGTAAACGTCATTCAGCAGGCGCTGGAAGAGTGTGGCTTACCGGCGGGAGCCGTGCAGGCGATCGAGAGCCCAGACCGTGCGCTGGTCAACGAAATGCTGCGCATGGATAAATACATCGACATGTTAATCCCACGCGGTGGCGCAGGTCTGCACAAGCTGTGCCGTGAACAGTCCACTATTCCGGTCATTACAGGCGGTATCGGCGTATGCCATATCGTTGTCGATGACAGCGCAGAGATTGCCCCGGCGCTGAAGATTATCGTTAACGCCAAAACTCAGCGTCCAAGTACCTGTAACACCGTGGAAACGCTGCTGGTGCATCAGGGTATTGCAAATACCTTCCTCCCGGCGCTGAGCAAACAGATGGCGGAGAGCGGCGTAACGCTGCACGCGGATGCCAATGCGCTCACACTGCTCCAGGATGGCCCGGCTAAGGTAGTGCCAGTCAAAGCGGAGCAGTACGATGACGAGTTCCTGTCGCTGGATCTGAACGTGAAGATTGTTAGCGATCTCGATGACGCGATTGCCCACATCCGTGAGCATGGTACCCAGCATTCTGACGCGATCCTGACGCGTACGCTGCGCAATGCCGATCGCTTCGTGAACGAAGTGGACTCCTCTGCGGTGTATGTCAACGCCTCAACGCGCTTCACCGACGGTGGCCAGTTTGGACTTGGCGCAGAAGTGGCGGTCAGCACGCAGAAACTGCACGCGCGCGGTCCGATGGGCCTCGAAGCTCTGACCACGTACAAGTGGATCGGCTTCGGTGACGATACAATTCGTGCGTAAATAATCACGGGTGATGCAAAAATAGCCGTTTGATTTAAAAGGGCATTGACGCATCACCCGGTTAGATCTAACCTTTTGCCCCGTGGTTACACTCGTAACCGGCCTCTCAGGGCCGATATAGCTCAGTTGGTAGAGCAGCGCATTCGTAATGCGAAGGTCGTAGGTTCGACTCCTATTATCGGCACCATTAAAATCAAATTGTTACGTAAGATCTTATCATTCTCCCACCAAAAAATTATCTTAATGTAACAGCTGGTGTAAGTAAATTCTATCAACGAAGATCAATCTTATCTACTGACCAAAAAGGCCTGATAGGGCTTCGCTCACTATACATCCTTGGCTGCAGGTTTAGTTGTACACTACTCCTAAATTTAATGTGTTGGCAATGTGTTCAATAAAGCTCGAACAAATTAGCTCATTATGATCGGTTAATACTTCAACTTCTGGTTGCATGATTGTTTGTCCGTAAAAAGATAACGCGCCTGCCGGGTAGTAGCAGGCGCATTACGCAATAGGTAAACAAGGGAGGAAGTTCAGAAATGTAAATCGGGAAGGTTGTACGCAATGTTCATCGTACTACGTTGTTACGGCTTTGCCGCAACAAGCCAGTTGCCTGCCGTGCTCGCAGAATGTCTACAGCCCGGAGATAAGGGGATTGTTCCTGCCAGTTAAATCCCTTCCTGTCGATACGCACCAGTTCGTATTTTTCCACCAGAAAATTCACGGCATCAGCCAGCGTGATTCCGGCATCGATATGTTCCTGTATAACACGTTCCTCACTGAACGGTGTCTCGTTGAGGGTGAGACCATAGTGCTGTTTCAGCAGGCGGGTCAGTAGCATTTGCCAGACAGCCACGGGTGCTAGGCAGGGCTTCGCCGCCCGCTGAGTTGTTGCAGGTAAAGTTTTCATGTTTACTCTCGTGAAGGTAATTAACTCTGAGTGGGGTAAATGGCGATGTATACGTAGCCGCAACTGCCAAGAGTATCGGCTTCGCAGGTGAAACCGTTGTGGTACAGGGTGACGCAGTGGGCGTGTTGGGGACTGAGTTCACCGGTGGTTAGCATCGACTCCATATGGCGGATAAAGTGCGGGCATGTTTCATCCAGCTTCCGGCATTCGACGTCACTGAATTTACCGGTGATGCTGGCCCGGTCAGCCAGATAATGCAGCCGGTTCCCCTCCTGCACCAGACGGGCTCCCAGGCGTGGCGTGATATCCCGCTGCAGCCCCCATGTAATGTTGCTCATTTATAACCTCCTTTATTGTCAGTTCAGGGTAATACTCATCAGGCAGGCATAAGGCCCGTTGCGGTCCTGGCGGCGTTCGGCGTATACCGCGAGGACTCCGGCGATATCCGGAACGTCCCTGCCGGTGTAATGACAGACGCTACCGTGCCACTGGTATTTGCCGGTGCAGTAGCGAAAGATTCGGGACTCAGGATGCTGGCGGTATATCGTCATTGCCCTGCGTTTACTGATAATTTTCATGTAATACCTCAAAGCAGACCGTGTTCTGCGAACGAATAGATTTGCCTGCCGCCAACAATCAGGTGGTCAGGGACGCGGATATCCACCAGCTGAAGCACCTGCACCAGTCGCTGCGTGAGGGTTTTGTCGGCCTGGCTAGGTGTCGTCTCGCCGGAAGGATGGTTATGCGCGAGTATCACCGCCGCCGCGTTGAAGTGCAGAGCACGTTTGACCACCTCCCGGGGATGCACCTCGGTGCGGTTAATCGTGCCGGTGAAGAGCGTTTCATGGGCAATCAACTGATTCTGGTTGTCCAGATACAACACCCGGAACTCTTCCCGCTCAAGCGCGGCCATATGCAGTCGCAGCCATTCACGTACGGCGTGGGTAGAGGTGAAGGCTACGCCGGGCTCATGCAGGTGGCGGTCCAGAGCCCTGAGCGCCCGCTGAATGAGACGCCGGTCCTGTGGCGTCATCTCGCCGGGTAAAAAGGAAAGCTGTTTCATCTGTTGCTCCTTCGGTCAGTCGATAATACGCAGAATGGCGTGAGCCTCTGGATGTTGCATGGCATACTCCCGCAGGCGGTAATAGTGTGCGGTCATCGCGTCACATTCTGTACGGCAGGCATGGTGGCTATACGCAATCAGGCAGACAGCAATACCTGCTGCTTCTGCACTCATTTGGGCATCGTTACCGTTCAGGCAGTTAAACAGACGCCATGTCTCATCGTTGTCAGGCTCGGGGGACATAAATGCGCCGCCATTGCTGAGGGTGTAGAACGACCAGATACCACCGCTGTAGCCCTCACAGAAGCGGTCCATCCAGGCGAAGATATGCGGCTCCAGGAGTAGCCACTGCGGGATAGCGCCAAAGTACTGTGGCCAGAAATCGATACGCTGTTCATCGGGGACTGGCGTGACGGTCAGTTCAAATTCGGGTTGGTTAGCGGGTGCGAGGTCGTACTGCGTCTGCGTTGTCATGGATATGTCTCCGTCAATAAAAAACGCCAGCGGCGAGGGCTGGCGTATGGGGTTAACAAAGCGTGTTCGGGAAGGTGAGATGTCGCGGGTAAATGCTTCGGGGTCAGCGGGTAACGGTGTCTTTGTGGATGCCATACTGCCGGATGTAGCCGTTAAGACCTTCACCGGCATCCGGTTCAAAGTTCCATGCCCGCCAGACCGTCCGGCCTTCGGTGTCGCGAACCACCAGGCGGAAGTGACTGCCCTGGTCGTCTTCAATGGTGATATTACGGTACAGACGGATAAGGGTTTCGGCCTGCTGACGTGAGAACGAACCGGGAGGCAGGGTTAACGATTCAGTCATGGTGACTCCGGATAGTCAGCGTGTCAGGACGCTAGGTGCAGCATATTCTCCGCCATGACCCAGAGCGCCCGGTTGAGCTTCACGTCCCCGTCAATCCCCTTTACCGCACGGGTATGAGCTCGCTTGCCTTTGGTCGTTCTGCCCGGCAGACCGCCCTTAATCAGATTCTCCTGAATGCGCTGGTAGGTGGTCCACAGGTCGTTACTCTCATCCTGCCAGCGGCGTGGGGAAAGTATCTGTGATTCCGTCACCGGCTGGTGGTCTTCGCCAAAGCGGTACGTGAGCGCCGCTTTGGCCAGTGCCTGCTGTGCTGGTGGCGGTAACAAAAGCGATTGCATGGCATCCCGCTTCTCCTCCACACGGTCAAAAATGCCCAGTACCTCATACGCGCCTTCAATTACCTGACTCACCACGTCCCCCTTGTGCGGCACCCGCACCTCGCCAAACGACTCACCACAGACGAGCCCGTTCTGACAAACTGCGCGAAATAGTCCCGGCAACATCTGGTACGAACTGGTGCCATCATGTGAATTCAGCAAAATGATTTCCGGCACCTGCTTACCGGTAATCTGCCCCTCCCGACGAAGGCGCAGCATGTGTTTCGTATGTTCACGACGACCCGGGTCACGTACCCGGGTCTGACAGGCAAAGAACGGCTGGAAGCCCTCCCGCTGCAGACTGTCGAGCAGGGAAATGGTCGGAATATAGGTATAACGTTCACTGCGGGACTCGTGTTTGTCCTCGCTGAATACGCTGGGTACCACGCGAAACAGCTCCTCGCGGGTTAACGGGCGGTCACGACGAATAAGATTTGCTGCGCCAAAGCGCGAAGCCAGACGGGTCATAAGGAGACTCCTCATAGGGGAAACAATAAAAGAAAGCCCTGTCGCACAGGCGACAGGACTCAGGGATTAACAGGTTGGAATTAAACTCTCAGAAGAAGAAATCCCAGACGGCACAGGCCACGGACACCACGGTGGTGCGCACGGCCTGAATGACGGCCCGCACCGGGGCTGGTATCAGGGGAAAGGCACTGATGCTATCGAGTACGGCACCTACGGTTTCACCAAAATCGCTACGAGCTTGCTCCCGGACTACCATCGTGCGAAAGGGATGCTGCAGTTGCGACACCACCGGGCTGCTGGCCTCACGCGGCAGGCAACGGATCATGCGCTCTGCCATCACCCGTAGTCCCCACTGCAGACGGACTGACACGGCACATACAGGATGCACTGGCTGAAAAATCTCATGCAGCAGGCAGATTTTGCGGCTGATATTCTGCTTCTGCTCTGTGGACAATCGCTCTCCACCGCTGGTGGGCTCAGTCTTATCAGACTGGCTGATAACAAACAGCACTTTATGCCGGTAAGCTTCACCAATCACCTGGCGGTAAAAATGCTCATCCACCGCCAGTGCCCGATCATCAGCCTTAATCAGCCACAGCACCAAGTCGAGCCGGGGAAGCTGTTCACGGTACAGCCCCGCATACTCAGTATCGCGTGCACCACTCTCCCCCACGCCGGGCAGATCCACCAACGTCATATAGCGCTCGCCAACCTGCAGGCGAAATCGCAAAGGTTCACGGGTACAGGCCGCCACATCGCTGACCGGCGACACCTCACCGGCAAACAGAGCATTGCAAAGGCTACTCTTTCCCGCCCCAGTTTTACCCATAATGCCAATCACTGGTTCGTAGTGGGTTAACTGATTTATCTGCTGCAATATACGTTCAGACACCCACTGCGGCAGGCCGGAAAGCGAATGGTTTAATGGCTGCAAACCTTGCTGATTAATCATGACAACTCCTGCAATAAATAAAACTAAAAACGGCAGTACCGCGAAGTTCTGCCGTTATGCTGGTATGTTCATGAAAATGATATATATCTGAATATAGTTTGAATGATGATTTTCTATTGAATCATCCTAAATACTTCCAGTACTCGTAAGGAAGGTTAATGGTGGCTTTAGGAGGGTATAGCTGATTAGGTAAGGCTTTATCGATGTGCAAAGCAGCGATAAAAATAAACCCTTCCTGAAAGGGAAGCACTGGAATCCATGAAAGATAAGCGGAATTAAGATGTCTTTTTTTTCTGCGCATATATTCATCAATTCCTGCATTGCAAAAATCAACAGTTCGAACATGGCAAAGTGACTGAATGTCAAATAAATAAGACTCAACAACAAATAATGGAATTTCTATTTGAATCAGGTCATAGCCAAACTTCTCACCAGATTTTTTATTTACGCACAAATAAACATAGCGTGATATACAATCACCCTCGGGCATATAGGATTTAATTTTATTCTCAATTCTCTCCATAAACCCACTATTGCAAGAGTCCCATTCAGATATTGCCGGAAGGAAAAAGCTTTCAACAGGATTTGGGTGAACATTGAATATAAGCTTTTCAGACAGAGAGTGAAGATATTTAAAAGTAGAGTCATCTTTATGCTGCTGCGTTTCGAAGTGACGAACCTCATGATAAAACATGCTAAAAAGCCTGCTTTCAACCTCCTGAGTAATTCTATTTTGATATGTCACAAAATCAAGAATAGGTGCAGTGGACCGTAATAACTCACATATTACCTTAGAACGTGACATGCCATTGGATTCGGCATACCTGTCGATTGAATTAATCGTTAAATCATCATCGGTGTTAAATGTAATTCTCTTTACCATAACTGTTATGCACTTTGTTGATTGTGCATAACAACCTATCACAGAGGCCAGTAAAGCGCCAGATCGCACTGCAATACTTCAGATTTCGCGTACACATTTCTTCCTGTGTAAGGCCACCATGTGAACCTACGATAGAATCCTTGAAACCATCAGTTCTTACTGAATTAAGGTTAATTAGTATTATCACCCGGAGTTAACCGTTCCTCTCCGGTAATCAATACTCATCCCTGTATAAAAAATACATCACACATCTATCTATTGAACCCCGTTTAGTTTGAGGATAGATCATGAAAGAACCCTACAATGCCAACCCTAATTACCCTATGCATCGTTTTCTTCTCGAAGATATAAACCACCACCTGGATGAAATGTTTGAGCGTTATTCCCGTATACTGGCTTTTCGTATGGATTTTGGCTGGAAACAAGGAAGTGAACGCTCACAGCGTAATCTCATGGATGAGATGGAGGGCGAGATACAGCATCTGATGGATGTTATATTTGGCCAAAAAATGGTTATTGGGTACTACTGGGTAATTGAATACAGACAGCGTAAGGGGTTGCATGTGCATGCCATGCTTTATCTTGATGGGCAGAAGCATCGGAAATTCTATCCGACCTCGCGTGCAATAGGGGAAGAATGGCGCAGATTGACTGACGAAGAAGGTCTCTTTCATCTGTGTTCCAGGAAAAAGCATTTCGTTGCGAGTTCCGGAACGATAGTGGATCACCGTAATAGGCAAGCAGTAGATGAACTACGTTACGTAATCAGTTATTTAGCCAAATCTGAGCAGAAGTCACGAGGGGTTATTGCAGGTATGAACGCTATACCTCCCCGCAGCCGTAGAGGCAGGCCCAGGAAAGAATAGCGGTAGGTGAGCATTGAGCAGAAGTTTTTTTACAACAGAAGCCATTGATGTGGAGGAGCTGGCGGTAACCATCAGTTTACTAACGGCTCCGGTTATTCATCTTTAACCGGAACACATCATCATGTATACAAAACCTGCACTACTTGAAGATCAATTCATTGATATGAAATTCATTACCCAGCTTACTGGCCTGAGTGATAAATGGTTCTATAAGCTGATACAGGATGGGGCATTCCCTAAGGAAGGTGCGAATAAGTCACCAAACGCAAAAAAACGCCTATGTAAGTGATTGAATTTAATTGACTAAAAGTTTCATTTTCGTTGCGGAGGGTACTTATTCGCACCCTCCCTAAACCTATTAAGCTGGGCAGAGCTTCCCGTTGGCTAAAAAGCGATTTGGAAGAGTGGTTATATTATCGTATTTATAAATCAAGAAATTAACCTGTTATTATTCCAGCCTGCTTGAAACAGTAAGCGTCCAGTGAGGCCCATCTGGTCATAATCTGGTGTATTCGGCAACGTGGTGTCCACCAAATAATTTGTGGGAACCAAAGTATCAAATATGCAGAAAAATGTGATTCCCGGCGGACGGAAGGGCTGCACCATTTATTCTCCTGAGTTTAATCAGCAACTCATTGCGACCTCATGCGAACTTGGGATATCAATATCAAAACTGGCGCTTGAAAACGGCATTAACTCTAAGGAAGGTGCGAACAAGTTCCTGATATGAGATCATCATATTCATCCGGAGCGCATCCCAGAGGGACATCATGAGCCATAAACTCACCTTCGCCGATAGTGAATTCAGCACTAAGCGCCGTCAGACCCGAAAAGAGATTTTCCTCTCCCGCATGGAGCAGATTCTGCCATGGCAGAATATGACCGCTGTCATCAAGCCGTTTTATCCCAAGACGGGCAATGGCCGACGGCCCTATCCGCTGGAGAGCATGCTGCGTATTCACTGCATGCAGCATTGGTACAACCTGAGCGACGGTGCCATGGAAGATGCCCTGTACGAAATCGCCTCCATGCGCCTGTTTGCCCGATTATCCCTGGATAGCGCCTTGCCGGACCGCACCACCATCATGAATTTCCGCCACCTGCTGGAGCAGCATCAACTGGCCCGCCAATTGTTCAAGACCATCAATCGCTGGCTGGCCGAAGCAGGCGTCATGATGACTCAAGGCACCTTGGTCGATGCCACCATCATTGAGGCACCCAGCTCGACCAAGAACAAAGAGCAGCAACGCGATCCGGAGATGCATCAGACCAAGAAAGGCAATCAGTGGCACTTTGGCATGAAGGCCCACATTGGTGTCGATGCCAAGAGTGGCCTGACCCACAGCCTAGTCACCACCGCGGCCAACGAGCATGACCTCAATCAGCTGGGTAATCTGCTTCATGGAGAGGAGCAATTTGTCTCAGCCGATGCCGGCTACCAAGGGTCGCCACAGCGCGAGGAGCTGGCCGAGGTGGATGTGGACTGGCTGATCGCCGAGCGCCCCGGCAAGGTAAGAACCTTGAAACAGCATCCACGCAAGAACAAAACGGCCATCAACATCGAATACATGAAAGCCAGCATCCGGGCCAGGGTGGAGCACCCATTTCGCATCATCAAGCGACAGTTCGGCTTCGTGAAAGCCAGATACAAGGGGTTGCTGAAAAACGATAACCAACTGGCGATGTTATTCACGCTGGCCAACCTGTTTCGGGCGGACCAAATGATACGTCAGTGGGAGAGATCTCAGTAAAAACCTGAAATAACGCCAGAAATGGTGGAAAAAATAGCCTAAATAGGCTGATTCGATGTGTTTGCGGGAAAAAAATCGTCCCAGATCCGCGAAATTTTAATCAGCGAGTCAGCTTGGGAAGAAATGACCTGCTTATTCGCACCTTCCCTAACATTTTCATTATCAGCGATGCGGTGACAATCCCCTGTTTAATTGAGGCTGCCAGGTACAATATTTTATCCCTGCGCGCCTCAATGTCTTTGAGATTCAGGCTGGTTGTTGATATGACGGACTGTTTCCCGGAATAACGCTCGGCCTTTTGATGAATAACCAGCCGCTTCTCATGAATATCCCGGATCCTTGGCGAAAAAGAGAATCCCAGCAGATGCATCAGGGTGAAAACATGCTCAGTGAAGCCCGCTGTATCGGTGTAATGTTCGGTAATTTTCAGATCACTTTCGCATTGCCGCCCGCCGTGACAATATCGGCGGCGAGCGCCTCCAGTTCCGTCTGGCTGCCAGCATGGCGTTGGCACCTATCTCCGCCAGCCGCAGGGCGGCCTCGTGGCCGAAACAACTCGACATGCCAGTGATGACAATCGTGGCGTTTTGCAGACAATTTTTTGCATAACTACACCTCCGGAAACAGAAACCAACGAGTCTTGCGAGCATCAGCTGCACGCCTGCAAGTAATATAACCTCCGGGTCCAGTTGCAGAACACCGAACAGACTAACAAAACGTAGGTGCCAGTTTGCTCTGGCGAAACGGGGTTTAACCTAAAACCGCGGTGGGGAGAAAACCTGCGCCAGGCCAGGCGGCCTGGCGCGAAAATCGCACGCTAACCCTCTTTACCAAAGCCAGTTTGCTGGATAAGCATCAGCATAACGCTGTTGACCCAGCCGTGAGCCAGGCTCTGGCGGTCACTCGCCACGTCAACACGTACCAGTTGCTCTTTGCTGACCGGCGCGGCGGAGATGCCTTCGATCACTACCCGGTACCAGACGGCGGCGGGACGGAGTTCGTTGGCGGGCGCAACCGGGTTCAGCGCCACCGGGCCGCCGTGACTCTGCGCCAGCATCAGATTAGGCAGACGGCGGATGGCGTCGTGGTCGATGGTCACTACCGCGCCTGCGAGCGGCTGCCAGCGGCCCTGCTGATAAACCCGCGCCGTCGCGCCGTCGCGCAGGCGGGCCAGGTCGGTTTCGCTGACCAGCGCCTTCACGCGCCAGCGGTGGGTGTCGATCACGCTTGCGATGCGGGTGCCAGGCGAGACCCAACTGCCGGGGCGCAGGGTCTGCTCAACGTCATGCACCACGCCATCCTCCAGCGCCACCAGCTGGAGCCGCTGAAGCTCAACGGCGCTGGCCCGCTGTTGAATGGCGTACTGGCGCGCCATCTGGTCGGCGACCACCTGCTTCGCCGCGCCGTTTTTATCGAGCGCCATCGCGCCGCGGGCGCTGGTCTGCCACGCCTGGCTTAGCGCCAGCGCCTTATCCTGCTCGTCCGCCGGGACGGGGGCCACCAGTTCAAACAGCTTCTGGCCCGCCTTGACCTGCTGGCCTTCCTGCACCAGCACCTTGTCAAGCTGGGCGGCATAGGGCGTGTAAACCGGCTGCGCCACGCCCGCCTCCATCACGCCGTGCAGGGAGACCTGCCCGGACCAGGGCAGAAAGACCGAAAGCCCCAGCGCGAGTGCGACGGCGACAAGGCGCAGCAGGCGCGCCGGAGCTATTTCCCGGCGGCGCGCGCGCCAGATTTTGAGTTCGCGAAACATCGGTTGCACCACAAAAGTGACTATCTCAATAAAAAACAGCACCAGCCCGAGCGCCTTAAAAAAGGCGTTGTAGACCACCAGCGCGATGCCGACGAACAGCAGTAGCCGGTAAACCCAGGTGGCGAAGGCGAAAAGGGTGAGGAAGCGGGCAAAGGCGGGCGAGACGTTATCCGGGATCGGATCCTCAAGCCCCAGCAGGTGCCAGCGCAGCCAGCGCTTCGCCCAGTTGCCCGCCCGTTCGTGCAGGCCAGGGTAGTCCAGCGTATCGCTGAGAATAAAGTAGCCGTCAAAGCGCATAAACGGGCTGGCGTTCACCGCCACCGTCAGCACCCAGGCGGTGGTGGCGAGAAAGAACAGCGCGCCTTTAACGTTGCCTTCCGGCGCGAAGCTCCAGAACAGCGTCGCCCAGGCCGCCAGCATCAGCTCGGCCATAATGCCCGCGCTGGCGATGGAGAGCCGGTGGCGGGACTGCGACAGCTTCCAGCTCTCTCCGGTATCGGTGTAGGCCATCGGCCACATCACCAGCAGCGCCACCCCCATATGGCCGACGCGTACGCCGTAGCGGGTCGCCATAAAGGCGTGCCCCAGTTCGTGCCAGCATTTGGAGAGGATCAGCGCCACCGCGAAGGCCAGCGCCCCGTTCCAGCTCAGGGCGCCGTGCAGCGCGGCCTCGACGTTATCCCACTGGCGCGCGGCCAGAACGACGCCTGCCAGCGCGGCGACGGCGGTCAGCAGTAGAAACGGCGCGCTGAAAAGCCACTCCACCCACGGCAGCATGCGGCGCAGGGCTTTCTCCGGGCGCACCAGCGGCAGGCGGATAAACAGGTAGCCGTGCAGAATACGCCGCCAGAGCGAGCCGCGCGCTTTGAACGCGCCGCGGCGCAGCAGCTGTTGCTGCTGTAAAAAGCCCAGGAACTGCAACACATCCTGTTCGTCCACCGTCATGGTGGTCTCCTGGCTGATGCTGTCGGCAATCGCCTGTGGCGCGCCGAGCGGCCAGCGGCGCAGCATCTCCAGCTCCAGCCAGCCCAGGCGGAAATAGAGGTTGCGCACCGGGTCGGCCAGATGCCAGGCGGGCGAGCCGTCGCGGTTGTTGCCCGCCGGGTGAATTTTTAGCTCGTCGCGCAGCGGCGGCAGCGGCTGCGGCTGCGCAAGAGCTGTCCCGCCCGCAGGCGGGAGCGTCGCGGCTGTTTGCATATCAGAATCCACACCAGGCGCGCAGCGTCGCCAGCGGACGACGGAAAATCAGATAACCGAGCAGGCTCCAGTCGCCGGAGACGCGGGCCGTGCCCTGCAAGCCGATACGGGCGGCGCTGGACGGGTCGGTTACGGTGCCGCGCAGCAGGTAGCTCGCGACGCCGTTCGGCGCTTCCACCGTCTCGTAACCGGCGTAATCCAGCCGCGCGGTCAGCGGGTGCAGCGGGGCGACCTTAAGAAATACGGTCATCGCCGCGTGCGGGTTCAGGTTGGTGGATTCCGCCGCAGGCGCCCAGGCGCGCACGCCGAGCTTCGTCGGGTCCGCCAGCAGGCCGATGCGCTCGCCGGTCTGTACCGGACGGCCCGCCCAGTCGTCCGGGTCGGTGTAGACAAACACGCCGCTGCTGCGGGCGCGGATCGACAGCTTCTCCAGCTCGCGCTGCAACGAGGCAACCTGCACCTTTTGCTCGCGCCATTTGCCTTCGGTCAGAGCCAGTTCCGCACGGGCGTTCGGGTCTTCAATCGCCTGCTGAGACGCCTGATGCATATTGACGGTGGCGGTCGCCAGCTCCGCCTGAGCAATGGCGAGACGGTTTTTTAGAGTCGTATCATCCAGCTCCGCCAGCACCTGTCCGGCCACGACCGGCGTGTTCGGCGGCACCTTCATCTGGTGAATCACCCCGTCGCTCGGCGCGGCGATCACTTCGCTGTTAAGCGAAATTACCTCGGCGGGCACCAGCGTGTATTCCCGAATCGGGATCAGCATAACCAGCAGCAGAAGCAGCAACACGAGACCCGCGCGTCGGCGCACCGTGGCGGGCAGCAGCCGTTGCAGGCGAGAAGGCCGCGCCACCAGCGCCCACCAGGCGTAGCCGTACAGGTTCGCCAGCTGGAGCAGGGCGTATTCGGGGCTTTCGACGCCAAGCTGCGTCGGCCACGGGGTATCGCGGGCCAGCAGCAGCAGGGCGTGCAGCTTGCCGTCCGGGCCGGTCAGCGCCAGCACCCAGACGTGGCCCGGCAGCCATTCGTCCCACTCGCGCGCCAGCGACTCGCTCAGCATTTCCGGCGACAGCGGCATCACGCGGGCGGTTTCCGGCAGCGCGGCGCAGCGCGGCGCGATGTCGCAGGCAACGGCGGCAAGCCACAGCGCGTAGGGGGTATTGCGGTCGGTGTCGCTCAGGCCGGAGTGCGCCGCAAGCTGGGCGCGCCCGGTGGCGGAAACGGCGAGCAGCGCCGCCTGGCGATACTCCACCAGCGAGCGGGTATCGTTACACATCACAAAACCCAGCTCTTCGGGGCTGCGCGCCGCTTTCACGCGCGCCGCGAGAGAATAGAACAGGGCGATGCTCACGAGTTGGTCGTCCCGCTCTGGCACTGCGCCGCCGCTTTCGGGCAGACTGGCGTCGCGCGGCCGCTCATGCCGGGCAGTACGTCCTGGGCGTCGCTGCCAAATTCCGCTTCAATCTCAATCGTCTGGCTCACGGCGTCCACGCGGCCGCTGATGTGGGTGACGGTCATCGGGTAATGCTTGCCGGTTTCACCCACCACCGCGTCAAGCTGCGCGCCGGGCGCAAGCCAGGTGGTCCAGCCTGACGGCACGTTGAGGCGCGCCTTGCGGGTGCCGTTGCTTACAAGATCGATAACCTGCGCGCCTGCGCCGACGCCCTGGCCCTCTTTGACGTAAATACGCGCCACGCGGCCGTCGAACGGCGCGGTAAAGCGGCACTGCGCCAGCTGCGCTTCAAAGATTTTGATCTGGCTGCGGGTGCGGTTCACGTCGGCGGCGGCAAGGCCAACCTCCAGCGCGCCTGCGGAATGCAGACCCTGCAATTTCGCCTTCGCTTCATATTTGATCTGCGCGGCGCTGTACTCGGCGTCTGCCGCGTCGCGACGGGCTTTCAGCTCGCTACAGTCCAGCGTCACCAGCAGTTTGCCTGCCTTGACCGTATCGCCCAGCTCAACGTTGACCTGCGACACGCGCCCGGCCACCACGCTTGATAGCGGGCTTTCCTGGTTGGCCATCACCAGAAAACGCACCGGCGCGGCGCCGTTGTCGGCGGTGGCGTCAGGCGCGCTCTCAGGCGCTGCGGCAACGGCCGCATCCGGCGTTGCGACTGCCCCCGCGGCAGCGGGGGTTGGGTCGGCGGCGAAGGCGCTGGCGCACAGCGCCAGGCCCGTCAGCGGCATGAGCGCGCGGACGCTGCGCCAGCCTTCGTTCACGTTGTTCATACCTGTTCCTGTTATTAAGGGTTACTTGCCGTCATCACGCCGGTGTCGCCTGCCGCTTTATGCAGGTCGGACACCACGGAGAGCGCGGCGGCTTCTGCCAGCGCGCTGACCGAACGGGTGTTGACGTCATTCGGCAGATAGCTGGTGTATTTCTGGTAGGCGACCTGCGCGCCCTGGGCGTTATAGACCGCCATTTCCCACACGCCGCGCTGCGAGCCTGACGCGCGTTCAAGGTTGAGGTTCATTTGCAGTTTCACGCTGTCGGCGCCGTTGCCCTGCACCAGCTGGTTGGCGGCCAGCACATGGGTGACCGACTGATAAATCGCGCTCTTGTTGACGCCCGCTGGCAGGCGGCCCAGGGTGACGCTGACCGGATGGCGGGAAACTACCGCGTCGGCGCTCTGGGTGAAGACCTGCTTCTCGCCCGCCACCAGGCTCTGGTTGATTTCACGCGACAGGGTCGGCAGATCGCTGCTGGTCACCTTTTCCGGCAGCAGGTCGATGCCTACCGAGTTCAGCACGCGGCCATAGGCGGACTGCGCCTGCGCGTAGGAGGCGGCTTCCTGGAAGCGGGAGACGATGGAGCGCGCCTGGGTGCGCAGGGATTCCAGGTCGCTTGAGAGCGAGTTGTCGGAACCGGCGCGGGAGATGCTCGCCAGACGCTGGTCGACGCGGGCGGACTCCTGGGCTATCTGGTAGTCGTACACCGCGAGCTTGTAGCGCTCAACCGAGACGCGCACCTGAGTCAGCACCGCCATGCTCAGCGCCATACGGCGGGCATTGTCGGTGGCCAGGCGCGCGTCGTTGGTGCGGCTGATGGCCGGCGCGCTCAGCAGCTTGAACAGGTTCATGGAAACGCCCACGCCGCCCTGCACCCAGCTGTTGTTGTAGAGGTAGCTGTTGGAGTCGTAGCTGATGCCGCCGAACAGATTCAGGTTCGGGAACAGCGAGGCGATCTGGCGTTTAGTTTCCAGCACGTCGATGCGGGTTTTGTAATCTTCTTCACGCAGCTCTGGGCGGCGTTCCAGCGCCATCTGCTCAAGCGTATCAAGCTGGCTTGGCACGCCGGAAAGCGCCGGATTGGCGACGTCCTGTAAGGTGAAGTCGGTGGTGGACGGCAGGTTCAGCAGGGCGGCCAGCTCGCTTTTCGCCATCTGCATCTCCTGGCGCTTCTGGTTCAGCAGCGCCACCGCGTCGAGCAGGGCGCGCTGGTACTCCAGGCCCTCGACCGGCGGCAGAATGCCTGCGCGCTCCGCTTCGCGGGTTTTCTCAAGCGCGGTCTGGATCTCTTCGGCCAGCGGCTGCGCTTCGCTCAGCAGACGCTGTGCGCCCAGCGCGCGCCAGTACGCGTCGCGCACCTCCTGGACAATATTCTGCAATACCTTGCGGCGACGCTCTTCGGCGATGTTGACGTTATCCGCCTGCTGCTTCGCGCGGTAGTAGCTCATGCCGAAATCGAGCACGTCCCAGGAGAAGGTGGCGTCGGCCAGCAGGTGCTCGCGCTCTTCAGAGGTGGACGGACGCAGGCTGACGACCCGGTCTTCGATACCGACGCTGGTGCCGCCGGAATCGTTGTCGCGCCAGCGGTAGCCGGCATCGGTCATCAACTTCGGCAGCATATCCTGCTGGGAGATATCCAGGATGCCGCGCGACAGGGCGGTTTCCATCATCTTCAGGCGGTAGTCGAGGTTGTATTTCAGCGCGCGGGCCATGGCGTCTGACAGGGTCAGCGGACCAGAGACCGGCTGCTGGTCGCGGTACATGGCGGCGCGGTCGGCGCTGACGCGCGCGCCGATTTCATCCTGGGTCAGCGGTTCAGGTTTAATGGTGCCGCAACCGCTTAACAGCAGCGCGGAAACCAGTGCGGCGACAGGGGCGAGCAGAGGCGCGGAACGTACGGCAGTCGGGGTTACGGCAGTTAAAGTCGTCATCATTGTTATGCTTAAAGTGTTGAGTTAACAATCCGGCGGCGCGGCGCCGCCGGTGTAAAAGGTTTTTGGAGTTGCGCGATTAACGATGCGGTGTGGCGCCTCCCACGGTGACCGGTTCCGGCGCGGCGACGCGGTTACGGGCCAGCGCGTCGACCTGCGCCGCCAGTGACGGCGCGCCTGGTCGGGCGGCGGCTTGCGGCACGATCACCACGCCCGGCGCGGCGGCGTGAGCCTGCTTCGCATCAGGGGTTTTCTCGCCGCGCTCCTGCTGCACGGTGGTTCTTTCGTTGATGCGCTCGTTAAGCGGCGGACGTTCCGGCGCGTTTTCCAGCACGGGCGCAGGCTGTACGGATTTATTCAGCGAGAAGTGGCTGAAGTGATCGCCCAGCAGCTGCGAACCGATACCGGTGGCGGCGAAGGTGTTCACCACGCTGCGTTGCAGCGTGGTGTTTACCCAGCGGGTAAAGAGAATGCCGTCTTCCAGCACCGGCGTGCCGTTGTCATTCATGCCGCGGCCCAGCTCGGTAATTTTGCGGTTCAGCTCCACCTTGCGAGAGAACTGGTCGCTGTACACGCCGTAGATGGCGGGCAGGATAAACAGACCCGGCGAATACGGCTGATCGAGCGACAGCTCGTAGTTGGTGTAGTAGCTCGGGAAGTGCTGATCGCCTGTGCGTACCGACTGCGGCGGCGTCACGCCGTGAATAACGATGGTCAGCTGCGCCTGGCTGGTATTGCCGTCGGCGTCGGTAATGGTGTAAGTGAACACCTCGCTCAGGGTGGCGTTGGCGTCCAGCGACGCCACGCGGCTGTTGCTGCGGTTCAGCACATAGCTGTAGTTGCCGCGGGCGTCGAGCGTCAGGGCGCCGAACTCGCCCAGGCTTACGCCGCCGACCGCGCCCGCGCGGTTGAGGTTCACGGAGGAAATCGCGCTCACCGGGCCGCCCGCCGCGGCGCCGTCTGCGCCGATAGCGTCGTTGCTAAAGACGTTGCCCGACGCCGCCTGCTGGCCGCGATCCTGGTCGATGCTGTTGTCGTCCGCTGCCGCGACCGGCGCGTCGTTGAGAATATTGACGCGCAGCAGGCCCGGCGCGCGGGTCTGCTGGCCGTTGACGGAGAACCGAATCTCTTCGCGGGTGGTGGATTCGCACGGCTGGTTAACCGCCTGGGTCAGCGTGAAGCGGTATTGCAGCGTCGCGCGGCCTTCGCTGTCCACCTGGAAACCGGTGAGCGACAGCACGCCGTCCGGTGTTGCGATATCCACTGGCGCCTGGGCGCTCAGCGCCTGGAGCTGCGCAAGCGTCAGGGTCTGGCCGCCAATGGTCAGGCTTTCCACCGGCTCCAGCGACAGTACGGCTATCGCGCCCGTGGTGGTTTGCGCGCCGCTGGCCGTATCGACCAGACCTGCCTCTTTCACCCACGCCTCGGCTACGGGGTTCACCAGCAGGCGCAGTTCGCCCGTGGCGGTGCCGCCGTCGTTGCCGTCGCTCAGGGTGTAGTTCAACACTGGCGTAAAGCCGGACCAGCCGCTTGCCGGGGTAAACAGATAGCTGCCGTCGCGGTTAACCACCAGCGTGCCCTGGCCCGGGATCGTAATGATGTCCCCCGGCGCGTAGGTCGCGCCGCCGACGGTGATCTCCGCCACGTGCAGCGGGTCGCTGTCCGCGTCGCGGTCGTTGGTCAGCAGATTGCCGCTGACCGGCGTTTCCGGCAGGGTGCTCGCTTTATCCGCCACCGCGACCGGCGGGGTGTTGGTGACCTCAAGCGTGACCTGGGCGGTTTCGGTGACACCGCCGCTGGTGACGGTATAGGTGAAGGTATCCTGGCCGACATAACCCGTATTCGGCTGGTAGACCACCTTGCCGTTTTCAATGGTCACCGTGCCGTGCGCGCCGTTGGTGACGCCGGTAATAGCGCGGTCGGCGTTACTGAAGCTGTCGTTGCCGAGCGCGTCAACGGTGACCGGGTCGCCTGCATGGGTGGTGGCGCGGTCATCTTTCACATCCACGACCGGCGTAACGGTGATAACGAGCAACGCGGTAGCGGTGCCGCCGTCGTTGCCGTCGCTGACCGTATAGGTCACCACCGGCGCCGTGCCGTTCCAGTCGGCGACTGGCGTGAAGCGGTAGCTGCCGTCGCGGTTAACGGTCAGCGCGCCGACGCCCGCCAGCTGGACGGTGTCGCCCGGCTGAGCAGTCTGGCCGCCGACGGTAAAGCCCGCAATGTGCAGCGGGTCGCCGTCCGGGTCGCGGTCGTTGGTCAGCAGTTCGCCGCCAATAGCGGTGTCTTCCGGCGTGGTGACGATTTCACCGTCGGCCACCGGCACGGTATTGGTCATCACGACGCTCACGGCGGCGGTTTCGGTGACGCCGCCGCTGGTGACGGTATAGGTGAAGGTGTCCTGGCCGACGTAGCCCGCGTTTGGCGTATAAACCAGCTGCCCGTTTTCAATAGCGACGGAGCCGTGCGCGCCCTGGGTCACGCCGGTAATGGCCTGGTCCGGGTTAACGAAGCGGTCGTTGCCGATCGCATCAATCGTCACCGGCACGCCTGCGTGGGTGGTGGCGCTGTCATCTTTCACGTCCGCTACCGGGGTGACGGTGATGGCGAGCGTCGCGGTAGCGGTGCCGCCGTCGTTGCCGTCGCTGACCGTGTAGGTTACTACTGGCGCCGTGCCGTTCCAGTCGGCGACTGGCGTGAAGCGGTAGCTGCCGTCGCGGTTAACGGTCAGCGCACCGACGCCCGCCAGCTGGACGGTGTCGCCCGGCTGAGCAGTCTGGCCGCCGACGGTGAAGCCCGCGATAAACAGCGGATCGCCGTCCGCGTCACGGTCGTTGAGCAGCAGGTCGCCGCGCGCCTCGTAATCTTCCGGCGAAGCCACTGTCTCGCCCGTTGCGACCGGCACGCTGTTGGTCAGGGTGACGGTGACGTTGGCGGTTTCGCGAACGCCGCCGCTCTCCACGGTGTAGGTGAAGGTATCCTGGCCGACATAGCCTGCCACAGGACGATAAACCAGCTGGCCGTTTTCAATGGTCACCGAGCCGTGCTGGCCCTGATCCACATCGATAATCGCTTTGTCGGCATTGCTGAAACTGTCGTTATGCAGCGCATCGATAGTGACCGCAACACCCGCATGGGTGCTGGCCGTATCGTCCTTCGCGTCCGCCACCGGCGTTACGCTAAAGGCGAGCGTGGCGGTGGAGACGCCGCCGTCTTTGCCGTCGCTGATGGTGTAGGTCGCGGCAGGCGGCACGCCGTTCCAGTCGGCCACTGGCACAAAGGTGAAGCTGCCGTCGGCGCGGATCGTCAAATCGCCATAGCCTGCCAGCGTCGCGGTGTCGCCCGCGAGGTAGCGGGTGCCGCCGACGGTAAACTCCGTCACGGCGAGGGCGTCGCCATCGTCATCGTGGGCGTTAGTCAGCAGGTTCTGCGCCGCAGTGCTGTTAAGCGTGGTGTCTTCCGGCGTGGAAATCGTCGGTACGCTGGTCAGACGCGGCGCCACGTTGGTGACGTCCACGGTAACGGTCGCGGTTTCGGTTTTGCCGCCGCTGGTGACGGTGTAGTCGAAGGTGTCGCTGCCGACATAGCCCGCGTTCGGGCGGTAGACGAGCGTGTTGTTCTCAATCGTCACCGTGCCGTGGGCGGCAGCGGTGACGCCGGTAATCGTCTGGTCGCTGTTGCTGAAGCTGTCGTTGTCGAGCGCGTCGATCACCACCGGCACATCGGCATGGGTGCTGACGCTGTCGTTGACCGCATCCGCGATCGGGTTGACGGTAAGTAAGAGCGTCGCCACGCTAAATCCGCCGTTGCCGTCGCTTACCTGGTAAAGGATCGGCTGCACGGCGCCGTTCCAGTCGGCGACTGGCACAAAGGTATAGCTGCCGTCGGCGTTAATGGTCAGGTCGCCCATGCCTGCAAGCGTCGCGGTCTGGCCCGCCGCGTAAATCTGCGTACCGGTACTGAACTGCGTGATGGCAAGAGCATCATTGTCATCATCGCTGTCGTTAGCCAGCAACCCGGTGGCGGCGCTGCGCGTCAGGGTAGTGTCTTCCGCAGTCCACGTAAAATCATCGTGCGCCACCGGCGCAATGTTGGCGATGGTGACATTAACGGTCGCGGTTTCCGTTACGCCGCCGCTGGTGACGGTATAGGTAAAGCTGTCAGTGCCGTTAAAGCCCGCGTTCGGGGTATAGCGCACCTTGCCGTTTTCAATCGCCACCGAGCCGTTATTGCCCTGGGTGACGGCGGTAACGGCTTTGTCGCTGTTGCTGAATCTGTCGTTCGCCAGCACGTCGATGACTTTCGCCACGCCCGCGTGGGTGGTGGCGTTGTCGTCAACGGCGTCAGGGATCGCATCGTACTGAATGGTGAGCGTCGATGTGACGCTGCCGTTATCCCGGCCGTCCGTTGCCGTGTAGGTCACCACCGGTACGTTGCCGTTCCAGTCAGCCACCGGAATAAACGTCACGCCGCCGTCAGAAGTAATAGTCAGGCTTCCGTACCCCGCCAGATTGGCCGTCTCGCCTGACTGCCAGGTGGTACCGTTGACGGTAAAATCGGTCACCGTCAGGGTGTCGCCGTCGGCGTCGCTGCTGGTATCTAATAAAAGGCCAGGGATACCGATCGGCGAGTCTTCACGGTTAATCACTGTCCAGTGGGGCAGCGTCGGCGCGCTGTTGGTCAACGTCAGATAAACCGTGGCGGTCTCCTCGATACCGCCGCTGGTGACGGTATAGGTGAAGCTGTCGTTGCCGACGTAGCCGCTGGTCGGGGTGTAAACCACCTGGCCGTTGCTGATGCTAACCGTACCGTGCGCGCCGTCGGTGACGCCGGTAATCGCTTTGTCGCCGTTGGTGAAGCCGTCGTTGGTCAGGACATCGACCGTGACCGGGGCGCCCGCATGGGCTGTCCGGCTGTCGTCATGGGCGTCCTGCACCGGCGTGACGGTAATATCGAGGGCGGCGGTTTGCACGCCGTTGTCGCGCCCGTCGGTGACCTCATAAGTGACCTGCGGCACGCTGCCGTTCCAGTCGGCGACCGGAACAAAGGTATAGCTGCCGTCGGCGTTGATGGTCAGCGCGCCATAGCCCGCAAGCGTCGCGGTCTGGCCTGCGGCCCACGTCGTTGCGCCCACCGTAAATGCGCTGACTTTCAGCGTATCGCCGTCCGGGTCGCTGGCGCCGTTCAGCAGATTCTGCAAAGCCGTGCTGGTCAGCGTCTGGTCTTCCGCTGTGCTGGCGGTTTTGCCGACAACCCCGGTCGGCGCACCGTTCGTTAACGTTACGGTGACGTTCGCGGTTTCGGTTTTGCCGCCGCTGGTAACGGTATAAGTGAAACTATCGGTGCCGACATAGCCGTCGTTCAGGGTGTAAACCACCTTGCCGTTGCTGACGGTCACCGTACCGTGCGCGCCGTTGGTGGTGGCGGTAATGGCTTTGTCGCTGTTGGCGAAGCTGTCGTTATTAAAGACATCAATCACCAGCGGGTCGCGCCCGTGGCCGGTCTGGCTGTCGTTAAACGCATCCTGCACCGGCGTAACGGAGATATCGAGCCTCGAGGTGACGTCGCCGTTGGTGCGACCGTCGGTGATGGTGTAGGTCACCTGCGGCACGTTGCCGTTCCAGTCGGCGACCGGAACAAAGGTATAGCTGCCGTCGGCGTTGAGGGTCAGCGCGCCGTAGCCCGCAAGCGTGGCGGTCTGGCCGGCGGCCCAGGTGGTATTGCCCACCGTAAACGATTTCACCGTCAGCGCGTCGCCGTTCAGGTCGCTGGCGCCCGTCAGCAGATTTTCGCCGTTGGTAAGCGTTGTGTCTTCCGCCGTGCTGCCGGTTTTAGCCAGGCCGACCTGCGGCGCGTCGTTGACCAGAGTGAGGGTGACCGTCGCGGTTTCGGTTTTGCCGCCGCTGGTGACGGTATAGGTGAAGGTATCGGTGCCGACATAGCCGCTGGTCGGCGTGTAAATCACCTGGCCGTTGCTGATGCTAACCGTACCGTAAGCGCCGTTGGTCTTGCCGGTAATCGCTTTATCGCCGTTGCTGAATTTATCGTTGGCGAAAACGTCGATGGTCACCGGCGTACCCGCGTGGGTCGTCAGGCTGTCGTCAAAGGCGTCTTTTACCGGCGTGACGGTTATCTTCAACTGCGCCGTGGTCGCGCCGTTGGTGCGGCCATCAACCACCCGGTAGGTCACCGTCGGCACCGTACCGTTCCAGTCGGCGACCGGGACAAAAGTATAGCTGCCGTCGGCGTTGATGGTCAGTTTGCCATACCCGGTGAGGTCGGCGGTCTGGCCTGCGGTAAACACCGTGCCGACGCCGCTGACGGAGTAGTTAAGAATGCTCAGCGTATCGCCATCAGGGTCGGAATCGTTCAGCAGCAGGTTTTGCGCGGCGGAGCTGGTCAGCGTCGTATCTTCCGGCGTGCTGACGTTTTCACCCTGGGTGACCGGGGCGGCGTTATTCATCTGAATCGTGACCGTCGCGGTTTCGGTCACGCCGCCGCTGGTGACGGTATAGGTGAACGTATCGCTGCCGACGTAGCTCGTGGTGTTAGGGGTATAAATCACCTTGCCGTTGTCGATAACCACGGAACCATAAACGCCCTGGGTGAC
Source organism: Enterobacter cloacae complex sp. IR53030 (assembly GCF_049238365.1). Classification (NCBI taxonomy): domain Bacteria; kingdom Pseudomonadati; phylum Pseudomonadota; class Gammaproteobacteria; order Enterobacterales; family Enterobacteriaceae; genus Enterobacter; species Enterobacter cloacae complex sp. IR53030. Next base: position 29,768 of record NZ_JBMKHA010000023.1, on the reverse strand, counting down.
CGCCGTGATCGCTTTATCGCTGTTGCTGAAGCTGTCGTTGCCCAGCACGTCGATGGTTTTCGCCTCGCCTGAATGGGTGGCGGCGGTGTCGCTCACCGCGTCCGCCACCGCTGTAATGCTCATGCTGATGCTCTGCGCCGTGCTCCAGTGGCTGGTCTGGCCGCTGTTGAAGGCGCTTTGCAGATCCTGCGTGCTGCCCGCGGCGCTGACGCCGGTATCGGCGGAACTGGTGCTGTCGGAGACGCGCACCGTCAGGCCGCCCGGCACCGCGCCGTTGTAGTCGGCCAGCGGCACAAAGCGCAGCTGGGTCGAGGCGAGCAGCACCAGCGCGTTGGTTTCGCTGTAGCTTGTGCCAAGCGCAGTCCAGGTCGTGCCGTTGGTAGAGTACTCCCAGTGGCCGAGGCTTGCGTCGGTGGTGTTGCCGACGATCGCCACATAGCCGATAGCGCCGCTGGCGTTGCCGCCGCCAGCAATTCCCGTCTGGTTGTCGGCGGCGTCGCTGTAGCTGCCAAGAATAGAGGTCAGCGTTTTGCCAACTGGCGTATCTTCCTGCATGGTCAGCGGCGTCGCGCTAATCGTCGGACGGTCGTTGACGTTAGTGACGCTGGTTGAGAGGGTGACCATCGCTGCGCTATAGCGTGAACTACTGCCGTTGGTTGCCGTTGATACAGTCTGGCCGCTGGTCAGCGACCCTGTCGTTGCGGTGGTGTCGCCGTTGTTGTTGGTTTCCACCAGACGTACTTTCAAGGCAGCAGGCGTCCCGAAGAAGTCAGCGGCAGGTACAAAGCGGACTTTGGCCGTTGCATCCAGCAGCAGGGCGTTGGCGTCGGTGCGGCTGCCAATGGCAGCCCAGGTCGTGCCGCCATCGGTGGAGTATTGCCATTCGCCCTGCGCGCTGTTGACTGACAGGTTAGTGATAGCCACGCCCCAGAAACTGTCAGCGCTGGTGCCGCCGGTTGCCGTAATGGACGCATTGTTGACCTGATCGTTCGGGTCCGAGAAGTTACCGGCAAACAGGTTGGCAATGGTGTCGCCGGTAATCGCTGCGGCGCTGGTGTCTTCGCTCACCGGGGCCAGCGTCTGGGTAGCGCCGTCCAGCACGACCGGGGCATCGTTCGACGGTTTCACGGTCACGCTAAAGGTACGGGTGGTGACCAGCGCGGCGGAGGTGTCATCGGCGTAGCTGATGTCGCCCGGGTTCGCGTTCGGGTTATTGCTGTCGCCGGTAAGCGTGGTCGGGCGGCTGCCGTGGTTGGCGTTATCGTTCACCACTACGGTGACGTTAAAGGTGCCGTTCCAGTCGGCGGCGGTGACGCCCGCGTTGGTCGGCAGGTTCACCGTCAGGTTAGCGAGGCGGCTGTTGATCTGCGAAAGCGTGCCGGTAAGTGTGAAGCTGGTGGTGTTGACGCCGCCCGCATCAACGGTGCCGCCCGTCCCGCCAATCGTTTTAAAGGTAAAGCCGCCCGGCAGAGTGACCGTCACTGTCAGGCTGGCGCTGTCGGCGTCCGGGTCCGCCACGGTAATGGCGGGCAGGGCGACGGTCGTTGAGCCTTCGTTGACTGACTTGTCCGTCACCGTGATGGTCGCCGGATCGTTGACGTCGCTTGGGAAGACGCTGCGCCATGCGGTACTGACGTTCTGGCTCAGGCCGGAAGGCAGCGCGCCGTAAGGGTCGATAGCCGTGGTCGGCACCGCCGCGACGCCGGTGACGGCATCGTTCTGGCCGCCGTTGGCGCTGTTGGCGCTTGTCAGGTTGCCAGAGGCGTCGCGCAGGCGATCGTCGGCAATCACTTCCACACGCCAGGCGTTATCAGCGTTCGACAGGGCGGAGCCGGTCATGGAGACGGTCAGCGCCGCCAGGTACGCGTTCACCTGGCTCAGCGTGCCGCGGATCACCAGTGCGGACTCGCTGCCGTTATAGACGCTGTCAATCGTCACGCCGGACGTTGTGTTGCCGGAGCTAATGGTGATGTCGGATACGCCGGCGTTACTGTACTGCGCGGCGGTCAGCGGCACGCCGCTGGCGTCGGTGATGCGCACCGTCACCTGCATAAAATCGGTTTCGCCGTCGGCGATATTGCCGCCGTCGGTGTAATCCGGGTCGGAAATCACAAAGCCGCCGACTTTGGTGCCGTCGACTACCGCCGGATCGCTGTTGAGGTAAACCGTACCGCCCGTTGCAGAGACAACCGGCGCGTCGTTCACCGGCACAATGGTGAGGTTCAGCGTCTGGTCGGCCGGGTCGGCCTGCACGGTGTCGCCGATATGCGAGTCGCCGTCGTCCAGATGCAGGGTGATGGTGACATCGCCCGCCGCTGCGCCGTTCAGGTCGTGGTTGACGTTGGCGCCGCTCTGCCAGGTGAGGCCGAGCACCGCGTCGTTCAGCAGCGCTTCAATGTCGCTGGCGCGACCGGTCAGCGTCAGCGTGCCGGAGTTGTCGCCGGAAATCGTAACCGGCTGGCTGCCGGCGGCGCTGGCGGTGGCGCTGGTGTTCACGTCCGCGCCGCCGATGCCGAGGGTGCCGGACGGCGCGGTGATGGTGACGGTCACCGGCGTGCCGAAGGCGGCGGATTCGGTGTCCTGCACCACGATATTGCCGCCGATAAAGCTTGCCTGATCTTCATAAACGGTACGGTCCAGGTTGGTCACGGTCAGCGTGCCCGGATCGTTGATTTCCGAGGCGCGAATGGTGACGGACGCCGCGCTCAGGTTGCCGCTTTTTTCCGGTACGGAGGCGCTGTACCAGTTGTACTCGGTGGCGTCGACGGCGGTGGCCGCCGCGCCTCTGCCAGGCGTCGCGGGCTGGTTCAGCGTGCCGCCGTTAGCGCCTGCCGTCAGCGTGCCGCTTGCGTCGCGCAGGCGGTCATCGGCGATAGTCTGCACCTGATAGGTGGCGTTGCGGTCGGTTCTGAAGGTCACCGTCAGGCCCGCCAGCGCCGCGTTCACCTGGGCGCGGGTGCCGCTCAAGACCAGATAGTCGTGCTGGCCGCCGTGGGCGGTAGAGATCGTCGCGCCGCTGCCGGTCGCGTAACCCAGGGTCACGTCGCTGTATTCGCTGGCCACGAAGGCGCTGCCGTCCGCATGCAGCAGACGCACGGTCACCTGCAAATAATCGCTCTCGCCATCGGTCACGCCGTCTGTCAGATCCCCATCTTTGACCGAGAAGCCCGGCAGGGCGTTGCTCGTCGCCGTGGCGCTGGCGATGTTCTTGATGCCCGACGGCGCGGTCACTTCCGGCGCGTCGTCGGTCGGGCGGGTGTAGATCCAGAACGCGTTGCCGGTCTGCTCTTTGTCGCCGTCAGAAATCGTGAAGGTGAACTTATCGTCCGGGGTGGCGGGTTCGCTGTTGCCGCTGCCTTCGGTGCCGTCGTTCAGGTAGTAAATGTACCCGTTCGCCACATCCTGCTGGGTGAAGGAGGAGCCTTTGCCGATGGGGCTGAAGTTCACACCATCTTTGGAATAGGCCAGGGTGCCGTGGGTCGGCGCGCCGGTGATGGTGTACTGCAGCTGCATTGAGCTGCTGTCGGAATCGTAGGCTTGCAGCATGGCGCTGGTTATCTGGCCATAGCTTCCTTCGGTGACGTACAGCGGGTTGTTGACTGGCGTGCCGCCAATCAGGTTCGGCGAGCCTGCGGTCACCGTCGGGTCGGCCTGGGTCGGGTCTTTGGCGATCTGCGGCGCGTCGTTGACGTTAGTTATCTGGATTTTCACCGTCGCGTCGCTGGCGGAGGTGGCGCCCCAGCGGTCGGTGGCCGATACGGTAAAGGTGGTGGAGCGCACTTCCGAGCCGTCGCTGACGAAGCGCAGCCCGGTGGTCGAGGCGCTGGCGGTAAGCAGCGAGGCGTTGAGCGTCTGGCCGACGGTAACGTCAACCCACTGCGAGCCGTTGTAGTATTGCAGCGTGCAGCCGTCCGGCAGCGTTTTGATGGTGAACGTCAGGGCGTTGGCGCCGGTCGCGTCGTTGTTATAGGCGTAATTGTTGGCGCTGGCGCTGCCGTCTTTGATCGTCGCGCTCTCTTCCAGCCCGTTGCCGCTGTTGGCGTCGTCCGGGTCGCTTATCGCTATCTGGCCGGTGGTCAGGTAAGCGGTTTCGCCTTCGGCGATGACGGAGGAGGAGGAGCCGGTCACCACCGGCAGATCGTTCACTGGCGTGACGTAGATGTTCAGCGTCGGCGTCCAGATATCGGTCACCGGGTTGCCGTTGGCATCGAGCGTGGTCAGACCCGCCGAGACAGAGAACGCCGCGGCGTAGACAAAGGTCTCTCCGCCGTCGTGCTGGAAGCGAATATTGCCGCTGTCGAGGTCGGCCTGCGTAAAGGTGGCATATTCGCCGAGCGTCACCCAGCTGCCGCCGACATTTTTTTGCAGCTCGCCGCCTCTTGCGCCGTTCGAGAAACCGAGGAAGGTATAGACCACCTGCGAGGCGTCCACGCCCGTGGCGGTGTAGCTCAGGCCCGGCACGCTTGAGAAGTCGCCGCTGGTGCCGTTCAGCACGAGGGTGCCGCCTTCTTCTACTTCGCCGCGGGCGTTGCCGGAGGTGAAGTCCACGCCCGCCCAGGTGGAGTCGCGGTTGGTGATGGTGGTGACGCGATCCGGGATCGTGCCGGGACCGCCGCCCGTGACCACCGCAAGGCCGATGGTAAAGGTAAAGCTGGTCAGCGTTTCGGTGCCCGGCGTGTACACCCCGCCGATGCGGCTGTAGGTCGTGCCGTCGGCGTTCCAGCGCAGCGCAGCGGTGTTGTCCACCACCACAAAGTTGAAGCTGTCGGTGTCACCCGACGCGCTGGCGCTGGCGTACTGCACGTACTGCACTTTGCCGTCGACGATATCCTGCATGGTGAAGGTGCCGCCGTTTTGCAGGCGGTAGCCGTCCAGCGTCAGGTAACCGTGGGTGAGCTTGCTGTCGTCAACGATAAAGCTGAGGTGGTTATCGGTGGAATCCACGTCGCTTGCGCCGATCATCGCAGACGTAAGGGTGACGGCATTCGCCAGATCGTCCACCTGCGCGTGCAGCGTTACGTTGTCCAGAGTCGGGTCGTCATCCACCGGGCGCACGGTCAGGGTAATGGTGCCGTCGGTGCTGGCCGGCACGCCGGTGCCGCCGCCCTGGTCGGTGACGCGTACGCCAAAGCTGTCGGTGCCCTGGTTTTCACTGCCGTCGTTAGCATAGGTCAGCAGATTGCGATCGGCATAGTCAAAGGTCTGGCCGACGGTGACGGCGACGCCGTTAAACCAGAGCGTGCCGTGGGTCGGCAGGGCGGTAATGGTGAGAGTCAGCGTTGTGTCGCCCGGATCGCCGCCGCCGTCCGCCTCTATATACTGGCCGACGTTGCCGGTGTTGACCGCATTGTTGGGCTGGCCTTCAAAGACCACGCCGCTGCCGCTAAGGGTCGGCGCCTGGTTCTGCGGGGTAATGTTCAGCGTGACGTGGACGGTATCGGACTGCGCCTTCGGCGTCGCGCCGTCGTTGATGACCGCCGTAAAGCCGTCGGCGGCGTTCTGGTCTGCGCCCGTGGCGGTGTGGACATACTTCACCTTGCCGTCGATCAAATCCTGCTGGGTAAAGATAGAGCCGACGCCCATCCGGTCGCCGTTCAGCGTCAGATAGCCATACTGCGGCAGGTCGGTCAGACCATAGACAATCTGCACGGGCTGCTGGGTGCCCGCCGTTACTTCCGCATCGATGGCGTTAAGGGTCACGGTGGTGATGACGCTGCCGCCCGATTCGATCTCCGGCACGTTCTGGGTGGCGTCGGCCACGCTTACCGGGTCGTTCGACGGGGTCACGGTCACATCGATGGATTTGCTGGTGCTGACGCCCGCGCTGTCGCGCACCGTGACGTCCAGCTTGCCGCTGGCGGCGGTGTTGCCAAGCTCGACGTCAGCGGAGGTAAAGGTGATGCTGTTAAGCCAGGCCTGCGCTTCGCTGGCAGTGCCGGTCATGGTCAGCGAAGCGTTGCTGGTCTGGCTGTCGCTGAGTTTGCCGATGGCGCTGTTGCTCAGGCTCACCGTGACGGTGACGGTTTCGCTGGCGTCCGTGGTGCTGACCTGCCAGCCGCTGAGCGTGGCGGTATCGGCGCCTGCGGCGTTAAGGCTGCTCGGCTCGGCGACGGTGATGCCTTTTTCCGGCGCGGTGACTTCCGGCCCGGCCAGCAGACCGTCGTAATCAAAGGCGAAGGTTTTCGCTTCAATGCTGCCGGTATGGTTTTCCAGCACCCAGTCGCCGGAAAGCGCCGCGCTGCCGGTCATGTCGCTGGAGGCCGCCACGTCCGCCTGAGTCACTTCGGCGAAGCGGGTGATAAAGGCGTTATCCTGGGCGGAGACGTCGCAGCCGTAAAGCAGGATGTCGCCGCTGTCGCTAAGGCTTGCGCCGATAGCGCTGAGCTGTGAAGACCACGCCGAGAGGTTGTCCGCCGTCAGCACATCGGTGCCAAGCGTAATGGTGTCGGACGCGCCGTGGCTCAGAATATGAATGGCGGAAATATTGGTTTCGCCTTTCAGCGCGTCGGCAAGCTGGCTCAGACCCGAGCTGTTTTCATCGATAATCACCACCTGGCTGCCCTGCGGCACCTGGTCCACCAGCGACTGCCAGCCGGAGATATGCTGGTCTATTACATAGACTTCGCTGGCGGCGCTGCCCGGTTTTTCGCTTGCGGCGTCGGCTGTGGCGGCGTGGGGAATATCCAGCGCCTTCGCGGGTTCGGTGGCGCTTTCATGGTGCACCAGATCGCTTGCCGATGCCTCATGGATGGCGGTTTCAGCCAGAGCGGCTCCATCAAAAAGCTGGCGAGACTCAAGAGCAAAGCGATGCGCACGCGGACGTAAACGACGGTTCTTTATTGTAGTCATAGGTTTACTGCTCTTAAAAAATAGAGTGACTGGATAAATATTCTGAGTTCAGCGTTGCCAGGAGCGTACACCATGTCGCCAGGCCAGAGGAGGGCAAGCAGGGGATATATTCATCGAAATTATCGAATGGACGCTTAGCGCGCGAAGAATAACTAAATCTTAAAGGACAAACAAGACAGCGCCCCGCCAGCCCTGAAAAAACCAATACGACGAAAGGCTTAACCGTAAGCAAAATTTTATAATTAATTTCATTAACTTAGCATTTGAATACTTTTAAAACAACTCGCTTTTAGTAACAATTAAGCAACGCTGAAAACCGAAAAGGTAAAGCAAAAGTTCGGCGCATTAGAATTAAATACTAACTTTATGAAAAATTCAGGTTATTATTTTATTAATTACCGTTACCGCATTAGTGAATTATGATTTTTATAAATTGCGCAAAAAAAAGAGCAAAATCTGCTTGGCCTCTCAATATTAGTAGTATTTAGGTAATGACTCCAACTTACTGATGGCGTTTTATGTTCAGATAATGCCCGATGACTTTGTCATGCAGCTCCACCGATTTTGAGAACGACAGTGACTTCCGTCCCAGCCTTGCCAGATGTTGTCTCAGATTCAGGTTATGTCGCTCAATGCGCTGAGTGTAACGCTTGCTGATTACGTGCAGCTTTCCCTTCAGGCGGGATTCATACAGCGGCCAGCCATCCGTCATCCATACCACGACCTCAAAGGCCGACAGCAGGCTCAGAAGACGCTCCAGTGTGGCCAGAGTGCGTTCACCGAAGACGTGCGCCACAACCGTCCTCCGTATCCTGTCATACGCGTAAAACAGCCAGCGCTGACGTGATTTAGCACCGACGTAGCCCCACTGTTCGTCCATTTCAGCGCAGACAATCACATCACTGCCCGGCTGTATGCGCGAGGTTACCGACTGCGGCCTGAGTTTTTTAAGTGACGTAAAATCGTGTTGAGGCCAACGCCCATAATGCGGGCGGTTGCCCGGCATCCAACGCCATTCATGGCCATATCAATGATTTTCTGGTGCGTACCGGGTTGAGAAGCGGTGTAAGTGAACTGCAGTTGCCATGTTTTACGGCAGTGAGAGCAGAGATAGCGCTGATGTCCGGCAGTACTTTTACCGTTACGCACCACGCCTTCAGTAGCTGAGCAGGAGGGACAACTGATGGAGATGGAAGCCACGGGAGCACCTCAAAAACACCATCATACACTAAATCAGTAAGTTGGCACCATTACCCGGAACTTAATGTCAACTTAGCCATAGCCCATCTTCCACTTCTTTGCGCTATCTCGTTTATGAACCTAGTCATTCCGGGTATCATTTTGCGATTAGCATTCCAAAACCAAATTTAAGATAGGCATGTTTGCACTATCGCTGCGATCGCCCCTGAGGATTTTCATGAACAACGCCGAACAACAGTTCCTGAACGAGCTGGATAACAAATTCTGGAAAGCCGCCGACAAGCTACGCGCCAACATGGATGCCGCCAACTACAAGCACGTGGTGCTGGGGCTTATCTTCCTCAAGTATGTGTCCGATGCCTTCGAGGCGCGTCAGCAGGAGCTAATCACCTTGTTCCGCGATGTCGGCAACCCGGACAACATCTATGCCATGTCGCGCGACGGTTACGACTCTGATGAAGAGTACGCACAGGCGATTGTGGATGAACTGGAGGTGGAAGATTACTACACCGAAAAGAACATCTTCTGGGTGCCGAAAGCCGCGCGCTGGGACACGCTGAAAAACAAAGCCATGTTGCCGACCGGCACCGTGCTGTGGGTGGATGAAACCACCGGCAAGGATGTGACGCTGCGCTCTGTGTCCTGGCTGGTGGATAACGCGCTCGATGAAATCGAAAAAACCAACCCGAAGCTGAAAGGTATTCTGAACCGTATCAGCCAGTATCAATTGGGCAACGAAGTGTTGACCGGGCTGATTAATACTTTCTCTGACGCCAACTTCAGCAACCCGGAATATAACGGCAAGAAGCTCAACTTAAAGAGCAAAGATATTCTCGGTCACGTGTACGAATATTTCCTCGGCCAGTTCGCGCTGGCGGAAGGTAAGCAGGGCGGCCAGTATTACACGCCAAAAAGCATCGTGACCCTGATTGTTGAATGCCTACAGCCGTATAACGGCCGTGTGTATGACCCGGCGATGGGTTCCGGCGGGTTCTTCGTGTCCAGTGACCGTTTTATTGAAGAGCACGCGGGCGAGAAGCAGTACAACGCCGCTGAGCAGAAGCAGAAAATCTCCGTTTACGGTCAGGAATCCAACCCGACCACCTGGAAGCTGGCGGCGATGAACATGGCAATCCGTGGCATCGACTTTAATTTTGGTACGAAAAATGCCGATACCCTGCTGGACGACCAGCATCCGGATCTGCGCGCCGACTTCGTTATGGCTAACCCACCGTTCAACATGAAAGAGTGGTGGAGCGCGAAGCTGGAAAACGACGTGCGTTGGAAATACGGCACGCCGCCGCAGGGCAACGCCAACTTCGCATGGATGCAGCACATGATCCACCACCTGGCGCCGAAAGGCTCGATGGCGCTGCTGCTGGCCAACGGCTCGATGAGTTCCAACACCAACAACGAAGGCGAGATCCGCCGCAATCTGATCGAAGCCGATCTGGTGGAGTGTATGGTGGCGCTGCCGGGACAGCTGTTTACCAACACCCAAATCCCGGCCTGCATCTGGTTCCTGACCAAAGACAAATCCGGCGGCAACGGTAAAGTCCACCGCAAAGGCCAGGTGCTGTTTATCGACGCCCGCCAGATTGGCTATATGAAAGACCGCGTATTGCGCGATTTTACCCGTGAGGATATCGCCAAAATTGCCGACACCTTCCAGAACTGGCAGGCGGATAAAAACTACGAAGACGAAGCCGGGTTCTGCTTCTCCGCAACGCTGGAAGATATCCAGAAAAACGACTTTGTGCTAACCCCAGGCCGTTATGTCGGTGCTGTCGAGCAGGAAGAAGACGATGAACCCTTTGCCGAGAAGATGGCGCGACTGACCGAGCAGTTGAAAGAGCAACTGGAAGAGAGCGCTGAGCTGGAGAAGCAGATTAAGGCGAATCTGGGGGGATTGGGTTATGAGTTTTGAGTTATATGAATACAAAATTGAGGATCTAGGTAAAGTTATCACTGGTAAAACACCGCCTTCCAAAATTAGTGATGCTTTTAGCGCACAAGGTATTCCTTTTGTAACGCCAAAAGATATGGACGGTCGTAGACTTATAGATAAAACCGAAAGGTATTTGTCTTCCCAGGGTGTCGAAGCGGTGCGGAATTGCTTACTGCCTCAAAATAGTATTGCGGTATCTTGTATTGGTTCAGATATGGGGAAAACGGTTTTATTACCCGGTGAAAGCATTACTAATCAGCAGATAAATGCCATCGTTGTAGATTCAGAACATTTTGATTACAAGTATGTCTATTATTATCTTTCAACTCTGCAGGATGATTTCAAAGCAATTGCTGGAGGAAGTGCAACCCCAATTTTGAATAAGGGGCACTTTAGCCAATTTAAGGTTTCATTACCCGTTAAACCCGTGCAAAATAAAATCGCTTTAATACTTGACTCCTTGGATACAAAAATAGAAGTAAATACCGAAATCAACCATACTCTCGAACAAATGGCGCAAGCCCTGTTCAAAAGCTGGTTTGTCGATTTTGAACCGGTAAAAGCCAAAATGGCAGTGCTGGAAGCGGGTGGTTCGCAGGAAGACGCGACGCTCGCCGCCATGACGGTTATTTCCGGGAAAGATACTGATGCGCTGGAGGTTTTTGAGCGTGAACACCCTGAGCAGTATGCCGAGCTAAAAGCCACGGCAGAACTGTTTCCGTCTGCGATGCAGGATAGTGAGTTGGGAAATATCCCTGTGACATGGGAGTTAGGGAAGCTTCAAGATTTGTTGGTATTACAGAGAGGTTTTGATCTCCCTTCATCGGCACGAAAAGATGGTGAGTTTCCTCTGATTGCCGCCAGTGGCCCCAACGGTACTCATAATGTGGCAATGGCTAAAGCTCCGGGCGTTATAACTGGTCGTTCTGGTGTGCTTGGTAAAGTTTATTTAACGCTTGAAGATTATTGGCCATTGAATACAACCCTTTGGGTAAAGGAATTCAAACGTGCAACACCCTGTTACGCTTATGAGTTGCTGCGACTATTAGATATGAAAGCGTTTAATGCAGGTTCAGCTGTTCCTTCTTTGAACCGTAATCATATACATAGTTTGAGCTATCCACTCCCCCCTATGGCATTAGTAAATTTGTTTGAATCATCAGCCTTGCTTTTGCATCAGCGTGCACATGTAAATTTAAAACACTCTCAATCTTTGGCATTACTCCGCGACACCCTTCTCCCCAAACTCCTCTCGGGTGAAATCACCCTACCGGAAGCCGAGCAGGCGGTAAGTGAGGCGGAAAATGTATAAAGTCGATACGCCGACCAATAGTCTGCATTCTCTGCAAGAGGTGTCGTTCAGCAGCCTCGGCTTTCGCGAGCGCGATCACCTGCAGGAGTGGCTGGCAAAGAATCCCCAGGCGTTAACCCGCGACAACGACGATGAGTTGCTGATTATCCAGAAAGAGTTCGCCGGTTTTGACGACACCAAAGAACGTCTCGATCTGCTGGCGCTCGATAAAAAAGGCAACCTGGTCATCATCGAAAATAAGCTTGATGATTCCGGGCGCGACGTCGTCTGGCAGGCGCTGAAATATGCCGGCTACTGCGCCAACCTGCGTCAGGAGAGCGTGGTGGAGATCTTCCAGCTTTATCTGGATCAGTATGAGCCCAACGAGAACCGCCAGGCGGCAGAGGTCATCGCCGAATTTATGGGCTGGGAAAGCCTGAAAGAAGGGGTGCTCAACCGCAAAGGCACCCAGCGCGTCATCATGGTTGCGGCCAATTTCCGCAAAGAGGTCACCAATACCGCGCTGTGGTTGATGCAGTTTGGTATCCGCGCCCAGTGCTTCAAAGTGACCCCCTACCGTTTTGGTGAAGACGTGTTTGTCGATATCCGCCAGGTTATCCCAACCCCGGAAGCGGAGTCGTACATGATTGGCATGGCGCAAAAAGAGGCGGAAGAGCAGTCCACCTCCAGCAGTAGCGAACTGCAGCAGCGTCACTATCTGCGCCGCGAGTTCTGGACGATGGCGCTGGAAAAATTCCGCACCAGCCCCTGTTCACTGTTTAACAACCGCGCTCCCTCAACCGATCACTGGCTGGCTGCCGGGTCGGGCGTTAGCGGCGTGCCGTTTGAGCTTATCTTTTCCCAGAAAGACGCTCGCGTGCAGCTCAATATTTCGCGCGGAGATGCGCTGGAAAACACCTGGTTATTTGAACGCCTTCAGGAACGTAAAACGCACATTGAATCGCTGTTTGGCGAGCCGCTCGACTGGCGGTTGCTGCCAGAGCGAAAAAGCTGCCAGATCGTCTGTTCAAAGACGTTTGACGGCGGCAATAAAGAGATCTGGCCTGTCATTATCGACTGGATGATGGATAGCATGAACCGTCTGGAAAAAGCGATCCGCCCGAGCCTGCTGGAACTGGCGATTGAGCTGAAACAGACCGGTATGATCACCGAGGGAGAGGAAGAGTAATGCTGAGCGAAGACGATTTAGAGCAGCAATGCCTGAAATGGTTTGCTGAACAGGACTGGGAAGTGCTGCACGGGCCAGATATCGCGCCGGATGGCGACAACCCGCTGCGTGCTTCATTTCATGATGTGTTTCTGCGCCCGGTGATGCTGGAGCAGCTGCAAACCATCAACCCCCATCTCCCTGTTTCCGTGCTGGAAGAGGTGATACTCCGTATTACCCGCCCCGAAAGCCCGGATCTGGTCGTCAGCAACAAAGCATTCCATCACCTGTTGCTCGACGGCGTACCCGTTGAGTACAAGCGTGAAGACAAAACGGTTCACGATAAAGCCCTGCTGATGGATTTCAACCATCCCGGCAATAACCGCTTTATGGTCGTAAATCAGGTGGCTATTCAGGGGATAAAACAGGTTCGTCGTCCGGATATTATCTGCTATATCAACGGCCTGCCGGTGGCGGTGATTGAGCTGAAAAGCCCGATTGATGCCAATGCCGATATCTGGGCTGCGTTTAACCAGCTGCAGACCTATAAAAACGAACTCAGCGACCTGTTTATCTGTAACGAAGCGCTGGTAGTGAGCGACGGGCAAAATGCGCGTATCGGCTCTCTGACCGCTGATGAAGAGCGTTTTCTGCCGTGGAAAACGGTGGCGAACGAAGATGATAAACCGCAGTTTCACTGGCAGCTTAAAACGGTAGTGCAGGGCTTCTTTAATAGCGAACTGCTGCTCGATTACATTCGTTTCTTTGTGCTGTTTGAAAACGATGGCAAACGGCTTATCAAAAAGATTGCCGCTTACCATCAGTTCCACGCGGTGCGTGAAGCGGTTGCGGCAACGATTGTGGCCTCTACCGGTAAACATCTTCCGCTGCGCAGCAACATTACCCCCGGCAGTAAAAAAGCGGGCGTGGTGTGGCATACCCAGGGCTCCGGCAAAAGTATCTCCATGTGCTGTTACGCCGGAAAGCTGCTGCAACAAACAGAGATGAATAATCCGACCATCGTCGTGGTGACCGACCGTAACGATCTTGACGGGCAGCTCTACGCCACGTTTTGCCAGGCGCATGATTTACTCAAGCAAACGCCGTTACAGGCCAACGACCGCGACGAACTGCGCGAGCTGCTCAACGCCCGTGAATCCGGCGGCATTATCTTTACCACCGTGCAGAAGTTTGCGCCGCTGGACAGTGAACAGAGCCATCCGGCACTTAACGTCCGCAGCAACATCGTGGTGATTTCCGATGAAGCGCACCGCAGCCAATATGGCCTGAGCGCCACGCTGGACCGGCAAACCGGGGCCTATAAATACGGCTACGCCAAGCATATGCGCGATGCGCTACCGAATGCGTCGTTTATGGGCTTCACTGGTACGCCGATTGCCTCGGAAGATAAAGATACCCGTGCCGTGTTCGGTGATTATGTCTCTATCTACGATATTCAGGATGCGGTTGATGATGGCGCGACGGTGCCGATTTACTACGAATCCCGGCTGGCAAAACTCGATCTGAACCATGACGAGCTGGAAACGCTCTCTGATCAGGTCGATGAACTGGTAGAAGACGAAGAAACGGGCCAGCAAGAAAAAACCAAAGGTGACTGGAGCCGTCTGGAAAAGCTGGTCGGTTCAGAGCCACGTATTCAGCAGGTCGCCGCCGATCTGGTTCAGCATTTTGAAACACGTAACACTGCCATGAACGGCAAGGCGATGGTTGTCGCCATGAGCCGCGAGATCTGCGTGAAACTGTACGATGCCATCGTGGCGATACGCCCTGAATGGCACAGTGAAGACGTTGAACAAGGGGCGATCAAAGTCATCATGACCGGATCGGCGTCAGATAAAGATCACCTGCAATCGCATATTTACAACAAACAGACCAAAAAACGCCTGGAAGCCCGCTTTAAAGATCTGAACGATCCGCTGAAACTGGTGATTGTGCGGGATATGTGGCTGACCGGGTTTGATGCCCCATGCTGTCACACCATGTATATCGACAAACCGATGCGCGGCCATAATTTGATGCAGGCGATTGCCCGCGTTAACCGTGTGTTCCGGGATAAACCCGGCGGGCTGGTGGTGGATTATATCGGCATTGCCAACGAGCTGAAGCAGGCGCTGAAAACCTATACCGATTCAAAAGGCAAAGGACAGACAACGGTCGATGCCAGGGAAGCCTTTGCGATTCTGCTGGAAAAAATGGATGTCATTCATGGGATGTTTGCCCGTTCGGCGGGTAAGCCGGGATTTGATTACACGGGCTTCTCCCGCGATCCGCTGGCCTTCTTGCGTGATGCCGTGAACTACATTCTGGGACTGGATGACGGTAAAAAACGCTACCTCGATGTTTCGCTGGCGATGAGTAAAGCCTGGTCACTGTGTAATACGCTGGATGAGGCGAAACCCTTACAGGAGGAGTTCGCGTTTCTTTCGGCGGTCAGGGTGGGGCTTATCAAGCTCGATCCGAAGGCAAAGTTTAGCCAGTCAGAAAAAAACTCTCTTCTGAGCAAGATCCTCGATAACGCGGTTGTCGCGACCGGGGTTGAGGATGTCTTCGCACTCGCCGGGCTGGATAAACCGAACATAGGTTTGCTGTCCGATGAGTTTTTGGAAGAAGTGCGGGAAATGCCGCAGCGTAATCTGGCAGTGGAACTGCTGGAAAAACTGCTCAATGACGGCATTCATGCCCGTTCGGGCAATAACGTGGTGCAGCAGAAGAAATACTCCGACCGACTGAAAGCGGTGCTGCTCAAATACAATAACCGCGCCATTGAGACCGCGCAGGTGATTGAAGAGCTGATCCAGATGGCGAAAGCGTTCCAGGAGGCGATGGCGCGTGATGATGCGTTAGGGCTGACCCCGGATGAAATCGCCTTCTATGATGCGCTGGCTGAAAATGAAAGTGCAGTGCGTGAACTGGGCGATGATACGCTGAGAAAGCTGGCCATCGAAGTGACATTGAAATTGCGGCAGTCCACCACCGTGGACTGGCAGGTGCGTGAAAGCGTGCGTGCCCGATTGCGTATTCTGGTGCGCCAGACGCTGCGTAAGTATAAGTATCCGCCGGACAAAACGCCGGGCGCCGTGGAACTGATTTTGAAGCAGGCAGAAGTGGTGTCGAACAGCTGGACAGTCTAAAACGTTCATCGATTATCTTGACGGAGGTGGTTCAATGTCGGTTACTGTAACAGTTGAAAAAGTAGGGGCGGCATTTGCATTGATCAAATGCCACCATAGGCCTGAAGCAGAATATGAATTTACTGGTGAGTTTCTCGGGCTTTCACACGAGCTGAAGTTTGCAGGGAAGAATTTACGAGAACTGAGAGAAACTGGCTGTTCTATTTATGGAATTTATCAGGATGAATACGGCATGACCTTACTTCCTGATCATCCCGGCATTAAACTGGCCGAAATACTAGCGGTATCAAATATAGGACTGAATAAATTTTCGGTTTACATGGGATGTCGCGAGCAAGAGATAGTTGAATTGTTGAACGGTTCAGTTTCACTGACGAAAGCTATGGCACTCCGGTTATCGCATGTAGTCGGTGGAAGTTGGTCGAAGTGGATGTTAATTCAAGAGCAGTTTGAATTACAGTTGGCACAACGAGAGATTAAAGAATTAATGATTTTGACTAATATCGGGGATGAGGTCGTTGGATTATAGTAAAACAACCATCTTTAACTGATGGGTTTGGCCTTTCCATCCATAAGAAAGGCCATTTCTGTAAAAAAATAAATTACCCGCGACTGCAGCCGAAGCTACGGTCGCCATCTCCGTATACTTTTGTATCAAGTTTAGCCAGGTAGTCAAGACGATTCAGTAATTTATTGTATTCTCCTTCAAAGTTAAAATCATTGACGTCTAATATATAACGACAATTTTCAGGGTAGTGAACCAATCCCGGATAATCATCCAGTTCCAATCCCAGTGCGCTATACCATGCTCTTACAATCATCATCCTTAAATTGCTTTCGGCCTCATAATCACCTAAATGGTAATAAGCATCTTTGTTAAAAAAAAGACCAATATGAAAATGACATTTCCCCTCTTCGGAAAACTCCCTTACCCAAACATGACGAACACGATTTGGATAAATTCGTTTACCGTTAGCTGCTCTGGCTTTCTCATTGGCCTCCAGCATTGCATTTAACGCATTACGGAAACGGGATATAGCACCAGGCTCTAGATTAGGAAAACAGCAAACAGTGTCACCTCTGTCTAAAATGGGTGGATAATGAACATCAACACGTAACGCCATTGTTCTGGGGAATTCACTGATAGCATCATTGACGACTCGTTCAATATGTTTTTTATAGGCGAGCACATGCTCACCATGGGAACCATGATATAATTCCATGCTTCGATCCTGTTGTTAGCCCTACGGCTTATGATAGCCGTATACAGTAAAATGATCAGACATAGCTGAATGTCTGTGGTTAGTTATATTAATTAACTATTAATAGTAATGACTGTTGTATAATACCTTTCCAACAATAAAACTTGTTATCAACCCATTACCCATGCAGTAAAATACTTAAAAAGCAACTCTGCAATTATAATCACCCAAAGATGCCATTATCCCAGTGTCTTTTTACCGTGGAAATACTTATTCCTAAGATCTTTGCCACCTTGGATTGAGAGTAATGCTTAGCCTTCTCACTCTGAATTAAATGGTAATATTTACTTCCTTCAGGCCTTCCTAGAATTTTCTTTGATTTTGCTTTGTTAGTAGGCATCTTTTACCCTCATCAAGCTATTAGGTACTAACTCCATACTGTCGAGATGTATGCAACTAAGTGGTTATGCTTAACATTGGTATCAGAAAGTATGGTTTACTTCACCGTTAAAGGGGTTAATAATGATGGCATCTCCTCCTTTCATCGCCTTTTGAGGTGTATCGCCTTCGGCAATCACCGGGACCATTACCGCTAGATCATTTGTGTAATAAATTGGTATCCAGCAATAGCATGATTGTTTATGGTGGATTTTATTTCTTTTCAATACCTCTTCAATTCCAAATGTAATAAGTTCAAAGATTGGCATAATCACAATGCTGCTCAAATCAAAAAAACAACCATCGTAAACTGTTTCCTTTATCAGTATGATATTTGACAACCCTCCTGCAATTAGATGTTTGTGGTTCACGCGCCGATCTGTGTAAATAAAAATTGCTTTTTTTACATTGAAGCTTTTTATAATGTATGTGAGCTTTTCATGAATTAATTTTTTTTCACTCTTCCCCATCTTATCATGAGATATTTTGTGTGCATAAAAATTCTGGTCGATAACCTCGTTCCGGTGTCGAATGTGAGTGTTCCAGACGGAATGAAAAAACTCTTCGTAAGTTAATTTTGGCTCCCCCCGTGCTATTGACGGGGCCTTCTCTTCAAAAATACAGCCTAATGTTGACTCCAAAGTTTGAGCTATATGATATTGCGATGTTATTTTATTCAATGCTGGGACTGTGGCGTTTAATAAAAATGATATCACCTCTGACCTGGAGTATCCTTTTGCATTGCTATAGTCGTCAATTGCATCAATAGTAGAACTATTGTTTACGCTGAAAGTGATGCGTTTTTTCATATGTGACCTTGAATTTTGTTAATGTGAGATGTGATAAATAGTATTAATCTCCCCCCATTGTTAATGGAAGGTTTGTATTAACTAACCCGGCTATTCTTTAGAATAGCCGGGGGAGGCCTCTATTAGTTACTATATACTGAGAAGGTTAATAGGTATCTATCAATGTCTTTACGTGACCAATAGTGTCGGTTTTTAATTTTCTTCGGTCGCGGTAAACCATTAGGCAGTTTGTCTTTGCAAAGCCAAGCTCGAATAGTTTGTACTTCATAGCCAATAATATTAGCTAACTCGCGGGTAGAAATTAGTTGTGACTGAGAGGGTTTTTGATGTTTGATATCGCTCATTTCATCACCCCAACATTTGATATGTGGGCAAATAAGACGATCATTGTTTTTAACAGAGATGAAAGAATGAAATGAAAAGGGGTGAATATGGGGTCTCTATCGGGATCGGGGTCGCTACTACTACCATCCGATGAAGATGATGATGAGTTTTTTGATGACGTTGTTGAACTTCGGCGTGAGCGGGAAGTATTCCCCTTTGGTGGAAAAGGGCATGTTATAGTATTGACTACATTCCTAATAGCAACTAAAAGTTTTGAAACACGGTGCCAAAGAGGTAGTATTCGGTCAGTACTACTATTATTAAAACGCTGAATTGTTGTTTCCCAAAAATTAGAACTTTTGTTTTTAGTCGGATGTAAACCCCATCTCGCTCTGATTTCCGCACTTCGGTCTTCTCTTGATACAGTTATTGGGTTAGTCACTGTAGTTAATCTCCTGCTTAGTGAGTGAATGTAGTTAGCAGTAATAAAAGATAACTGAAAAAAAATTTCTGTCAACACATGTGATTTTATGTAAGTTGTTGATATTTGATAAAATCAACGCTTATCAACGTTGTTTTTTATTTTTGCTTCTTCTAAGATCCATAATTCAACTTTTTCATGCCATTTTCTTAGCAAATCTAAGGAGGGTGCGAATAAGTACCCTCCGCAACGAAAATGAAACTTTTAGTCAATTAAATTCAATCACTTACATAGGCGTTTTTTTGCGTTTGGTGACTTATTCGCACCTTCCCTAATGGACGGCGGCGATAGTGCTTTTCAGCAAGAGCGCTAGGCTTATGGCCCATAATCTGCGCAACAATACCTGTTGGTACTTCGACCCATTCAGCGAGGGTCCCAAAACTACGGCGCAATCCGTGCAAGCTGATATGTGGTAACTCCGCGCGAGTTAATGCTCTATTATGTGCTGAACGCGGTTCAATAATTTTGCCACTTTTGCTGTTACTTCTGAAAACCCAATTCTCCTCGTTTGTACCACGATTGGGGATCTCCATCAGTGAGCGTAACAAGTCAGAAACATAGGGAGTGAGGGGGATAATTCGCTCGCCTTCGATCTTGTCTTTAATTCTCATGCTTGACCATTTGAAATCTATGTCAGACCAGCGAAGTGAGGAAATTTCTTCACGCCGTGCACCGGTGAGCAAAAGCACTTGGAGATAGGCTGATGCAATGGGATTATTGAGGCTACGCACGGCACTGAACCAGCTTTTGAGCTGTTCTTTTTGTAAGCAATCTCCCGCTTTGCTCGCTGATATTGGAACCATTTTTCTCACGTTATGATCTTGTGCAAGATCGCCATCGATTATTCCCTGATATTTTTTCTGGTAATTAGCCCATTTGATGAATGCACGCAACAGACGGTAGGCATGAGCAGTGACGGTAGGCCGATTTTGTCTCTCTGTACTTAGCCATTCGGCAATGTTCTCTGGTGTTAGTTCTGATAATGGTCGGTCGAGCAGGCTAGCCAGTGGCCCAGGTGAGGTTGGGCCCCGGCCTCTTTTTTTACTTTCGCCTCCACGACTGGACAAGTTAACGTGATCGGCAATGTAGCGTGCAGAGTAGGGGCGTTTAGTTTTTGCGCTGATTCCGGTTCTCAATTCATCAAGATAATCTTCCCAAGCGCTTGAAAAGGTTGCCTTCGTTTTACGAGATTCAGCCTGCTGTGATTCCGCTTCAGCAATTTTTTCCGCCTTAGCTATACGCGGATCTATCCCAGTATCGATTAATGTTTGCAGTCGCCTGGCTTCGGCCCTCGCATCATCAATCCTCCAATCGTTAATGTTGCCAATGGTCATGCGAAGGGTTTTTCCCGCATACAGGCTTTGGAATACAAAGGCTTTTGCTCCACGAGTTGCTCGACATGCCAAGCTTGTTACGTCCGTATCCCAAAGGAAAACTTGGTTTTTCCCTTCAGGTAAAGTAAATCTTCGAATTCGTTCGAAGGTTAGTTTTTGTCTTGAAAGCGCCATTTTTAGGGTTCCTGTTGGGGATTACGGTTTACAGTAATGTAACGGCTGGTGTAAGTAAATTGAAAGGATAAACATCAACACTCATCAATTTACATCAACAGGTTTTTTGTTTTAATATTATGATTTAAAATGATAAATTTGTGATTTCTGATGGTTGTTCAAGCAGTTAAAATATAAAAACTTCGCATTCGTAATGCGAAGGTCGTAGGTTCGACTCCTATTATCGGCACCATTTCAAACTCTTCTCAAGTCTACCGAAATCAACTTAAAGCCCGTATACTGCGGTTTCTAGCCCGTATCTTATCTCCTGTTATCAACTGGACTCAACCGGAATCAAGTTACAGTTGGGGGCATAAGTGGGGGCATTCTGTGTTCGGTCCAGGGAGATGCCCCCAATGAAGCTAAATGCACGGCAGGTAGACGCCGCTAAACCCAGAGAGAAGGCCTACAAGCTGGCAGATGGTGCTGGCTTGTATCTTGAAATCGTTCCCTCAGGTTCCCGATACTGGCGGATGAAATATCGCTTCAATGGAAAAGAGAAGCGTATGGCTTTTGGGGTCTATCCGGCAGTGTCCCTTGCACAAGCGAGAGCACTGCGTGATGAAGCCAAGAAAAAACTGGCTGAGTGTATCGATCCATCGTTTGCCAAGAAAGAAGAAAAGCTGGTTCGCGATGTGCAGCTCAATAACACGTTCCAGTCTGTGGCGCTTGAGTGGCACGGTACGAAGGTGAGCAGATGGTCAGAAGGCTATGCCTCCGACATCATCGAAGCCTTCAATAAAGATATTTTCCCCTATATCGGCCAACTGCCGGTGAATGAAATCAAACCACTGGTTCTGCTGAATGTGCTGCGTCGTATGGAAAGCCGTGGCGCGACAGAGAAGGCTAAGAAGGTTCGCCAGCGCTGCAGTGAAGTCTTTCGCTACGCCATAGTTACCGGTCGTGCGGAATACAATCCTGCAGCGGATCTAACCAGCGCGATGTCAGGGCATGAATCGAAGCATTATCCCTTTCTTACTGTTGAGGAGTTACCAGACTTCTTTAAAGCCCTATCCAGCTATACAGGAAGCCCGCTAGTTGTTCTTGCCGCTCGGCTGCTGATCCTTACGGGAGTTCGCACCGGCGAGCTTCGAGGTGCTTTCTGGAGTGAGTTTGATCTTGAAAAAGGGGTGTGGGAAATACCTGCAGAGCGTATGAAGATGAAACGGCCTCATCTGGTGCCCCTCTCTACCCAAGCGCTGGAAATCGTACAGCAACTCAAAGTGATGTCTGGGCAATATCCACTGGTGTTCCCAGGGCGTAATGAGCCCCGCAAGACGATGAGCGAAGCGAGTATAAATCAGGTGTTCAAGCGGATTGGATACACGGGGAAGGTAACGGGGCATGGTTTCCGTCACACGATGAGTACGATTTTGCATGAGGAAGGGTTCAATACCGCATGGATTGAAACCCAGCTTGCGCATGTCGATAAGAATGCGATTCGCGGGACGTACAACCATGCGCTGTATTTGGAAGGCAGGAGAGAGATGATGCAGTGGTATGCGGATTATATTGATAAAGTTGGAAGGGTTGCTCTCAGGAGTGCTTCATAATTAGATTTCTCTAAGGAGGGTGCGAATAAGTACCCTCCGCAACGAAAATGAAACTTTTAGTCAATTAAATTCAATCACTTACATAGGCGTTTTTTTGCGTTTGGTGACTTATTCGCACCTTCCTTAGAGGTTTCTGATATTGACTTACCTGTATGTAAAATTGGAATGACGACCAGAGATCCAACCTCCCGATGTGATGAGATAAATAAGAGCTCAACAGGTGATTTTATTTGGGCTGTTTCTCACTCTATTTTTGTTAGTGATTGTAAAAAACTAGAACGATTAATTCACGATAAGTTAAGTCCCTTGCGGCAAAAAAGAAGAGAGTTTTTTAATTTACGCGCAGATGATGCATACAAAGCAGTAATGTCAATTTTTGAATCTCAGGATGAGATAAAAATGATGATTGAGTTGGAGTCGAAATCCATATCAATAATTAACCCGGACCATAAAGTTAAAAAGAATAACAGATATCTCTCCAAACATGGTTCTGATGAGTATGCAGAGATATTACAGTCTTTTTGCGAAGTTCTGGGTGTGAAAGGAAGGGCTTTTGGCCAGCTCAATAAACCATTTTTTGGTATGAGCGATGGAAATGAAGGCGTCCAATGGAATATTTCTGTCTGTACGCAAAGTAATAATATCCGTATGGGTGTTAATCTTGAAGGTATAAAATACAAAGATTGGCCTATAGCTAAGCTTATTAAATCAGAGTTGGCAGTCCCTGGGTTGCTAAGTGTAATACAAAAATTAGATTCTGAAGACGAAATTAACATGACTTTTTATCGGGATGCCTGGCAGGTGGTTTCTAGACCTGAAATTAGAGAGAAATATATAGGCGGCAAGGAATTTAACCTCAATGAGCTGACTCATGGGGAATGGGAACGTATTTTAAATGAAGCTTTAAATTGCTTGGATAAAGAACGTGATTATAAAGGGAGAAATATGCAGGATATTACGATGGTAAACAAAAATGGTAGTGTTCTTGTTCGTACCATGCCAGTTTCTCCTCATTTAACAATATGGTCTCCATTAATAATTAACGATAATATTGATGATGCAATCCGAAATAAGTTTAATCAATTGATTCATATTCATCGTTGGATGATGCAGTTAAGTTGAAAAGTTGAGCTTGTTATGTCCGCTCCTCGCTCACAGCAGCCGCACCTGAGTGAAGCCCCCATAGGGAAACCTGTGGGGGCTTTTTCTCTTTTTTTGACGTCGCATTCCCATCTTCGAAAATTCAGGCGAAGGCGCTGAAAAATTTTGTCGGGCCTGGCGCCTTTTGCAGGCAGGGTACTGACGCGTTTATCCCTAGCCCTGCCTAGCCTAAGGCTTCTGCCATGGAACGTGCCAGGTGCTGCCATCTTCAGACGTAAAATTTCCTGCTTTATCATCCGTCCGGAAACACCGGGTGACTTTGCCGTCAACGTTGCAATTTCCCCAGTATAACGGGAAGCCCTCAGTCTCCTTATGTAGCTGCCTCAGCGTTGAGCGTCGCTCGTGTATCTCATCCAGTGAGGGAACAAGCGTCAGGATAAGCACAATGACCACACTGCACAGAACTCCCTGTGCAGCCAGAAACCAGAGCCAGCTTCGCCAACCAAGAGACCTGCAGGCTCGTTCATAGCGGTTAGTTGCCCCGTCTGCGGCTCGATCGGCTTCGCGGAAATGGTCCGCCAGAAGTCGTGCAGACCTCTGCGCCGTTGAGTCGGCCATTGCTGTAACGGCACTGATAACATCATCTCTGACTTCTCTCATCTGTTTTTCATGAGATGTGGCGGAATGAATCAGTGCTGACGTTGCTCTGTCTGCTGTTTTTCCCTGCTGCTGTGCGGCCTGAAGGAGCCTGTCTGCGGCCTCAAAAAAGAGGCGTATGTCGTGTTCACTGACGGAATTTGTGTTTTTCATAGGCTCTGCTCAATCCCTCTGTCGTGGTCTAATGATTGCTCTTTCTTCAGCTCTGTCTGGCGATCTACTTCATGCCTGTAGAGGAGCCATTTCTCATGTGTCATCGAAAGCTCCATCATATTCTTCAGCTCTACATACCTCAGATTACCGTTGCCGTCACAAACGACGATAAGCGCACCCGCGTTGCTCTCTGCGTCCACGCCCTGGCACCACCTGACCAGTTTCAGGTAGTCACTGACGGCAACCGGATCTTCGGCATTAACCTGAGTCGAAAAGATGCTACGGGTTGTCTGTGCAATAAAGTTCTCAAGGTTCAGAGGCTCAGCCTTACGGGTGGACTGAGAGAGGGCGATGAGATAGCTCGAAAAGTAGGTTTTCACACCCACCTGAACGTCAGGCGTGCTTTCAACATACCAGTGGATTCGGTGAGAAAGCGGCCTCAGCCTCATATCACTTTCTAGCGCGTGAGAGAGCTTTCTGAAGCGGGCTGCCTCTTTACCAGAGCGGTTATCCGCAGATTTGAACTCAATCAGCCGTAGGGTGCCGGGAAAGGAAAGCAGGACATCAGCCAGCGCCTTGTCCTCAGGCGTCTGCTGGAGCAGATTGACAGATGCTGGCAATACATGCCCGCGAAGCTGGGCCCCTACAGAGATGCCCAGTCCGTACAGGAAATTACCAATAACCACGTTCTCATAAAGTTTCACTTCCTGCTTCCTCTCCTCAGTATTTAGCGCGGCTCCGCAAGTATATTTATCCACACGCCGGAGCTGGCATATTTCTGACCGCTGTTTACCTATGTCCATAGCGATTTATCGGCCTCTACTCTGAGAGGATGATTGTTTTCGAAGGAGATTTTTACATTACACTAAGCGTTGGAGCAAATGAGCCATTTAGAAAGAGCGGAGTTTACCGGCCCTGTGTTCAAACTTTTTGGTGAAAGTGCTTTCCCGCCAGACAGCATTAATCATTCAGTGATGAGAAGCCGACACAGTCACGGGCTGGCCGCTGCATACGCCGAGCTGCTCCGCCAACTACTTGTATTTGAGGCTACTGGCTTAACTTTGATTCTCACATCAGGCAGTATCACATCCTAGCCATGCTTGTTCACCACGTCACGTCACGCCACTCACGAGCCATCGCCAGACGTATGCCCCAGCTGCCCTGCGCGGGCATAGCGATGGGTTTATCTGTTAGGTCATCGCTGTAAAGTTAGGAGGATGTTGACGAGTTTGTGCTTGTTGATAATCACCGGCAGGTTGAATGGGGCTATGAGCGATATCCACTAATCAAGAAGATAATTACTGGTGTTGTGGTCCCATCGATAAGTCGTCTTCTCACAGTGTTACCCCATCCAGCATATGGCTAAAGTTGCCAGTACTGCATGTCAGGCAATAGCGCTCTCCATGGTAATCGTTGTTGCAGGCTCTACAGTGCCAGTCCCCTCTGAATACCACGGGTTGAGCATCTGCCACGTAACGGCGCAACTTACGAATTTGTCTTATTTCCTTTGTCTCAAGATTTACACACGGGCAGTGCCGCTGACCGTTCTTCGTTAGCAAGTTAGTCAAATGTCCAAACCACGGACGTTTAGTGCCGTATTCGGGATGATATTGCAGGATGCTTCCACACAGGTAACAGGTATAGTGGTCGTAAGAGATGGTCTGTGCAGTACGGGCACCGGTCAGACGACCATTACCATCGAGAGCGATAAAGGATTTTGCGTACAATGTATTGTTCCTTACCGCCAGACAACACACAGGCGTCAGTTGTCCCGGTACGGGCAGCATGGTCAGGATGTGAATGGCGGGTCAGTTAAGAAGTATCAGAAGGGGAGTAAGTCTGCGTTAGCAGTCGTTACTGTCCGGTGGTTGTCACACTAAGGCGTTGTGACGTAAAAAACTCTCATAGACAGCGTCGTGGACGACCTGTCGGTGGATGAGGTGGAACTTCGTTGCAACCAAACAACAGCAGCCCCTGCTTTTGTTGAACTTTGGCCATATACGCCAGCACCTGCCGGATATTGGCGATACTGCCCGGATCGCTGTAACGCACCGGAATATTGATATTGGCCGTGTAATGCTCTTTAAACTCACATCGGTGATACCAGCCTTCCCGCTCAGTGATATCACTCCAGTGCAAACCTGCTTGTTGAGCCCAGGGATATGTGTTCTGGGTTTTACTGCCATCCAGCCAGAAGACAACGTGAGCGTGGTAGTGGTGATCCTCAGTCCATTCGATAACCCAGAAGAAACCGACCACCGCTTCGAGTTGCATCATACGGTTCATCAGCTTTCGGATATCCCATTCGAGCTGCTGGTGATCCTGCAGGAAATACTTAGCGGTATGATCCTGGTAAAAGGAGGGTGCGAATAAGTACCCTCCGCAACGAAAATGAAACTTTTAGTCAATTAAATTCAATCACTTACATAGGCGTTTTTTTGCGTTTGGTGACTTATTCGCACCTTCCTTAGATGGGAAATTGTATGGCAACTAGTTGCTGTCTATATTGGAAGCGGTTGCCACTATTAATCAAAAAATGTAAGAAGAGTGTGTATTAACTAGAATGGTAATAATTTCTATATAGCGCTGAAGAGAGAAAGGTGATCATCATTCTCATTTACCTATGTAAACTACATCACATAACTGCCATTTTTCCCTTAGTTCTTATACATGAATGTTATTGATATACAGTATGGAGTTATGCTAAAAGTCATTAATTCACTGTAAATCACCTAGTGATATCAAGGAAGGTGCCGGTATGGTTAAGCTAGTGGGGAATGACAGTAGTAAGATTAAATATCTTGAAAATAAATTAATTGAGAATGGTTATCACTTCTATTCTGGTGGGATTGATAAAGATTACCGGGCATATCAGTTAAGGGTTTTCAATTACCTTGTTTCACAGAATGTTTCTGAGCAGAACATTAATTCTTTCTTTGCTGAGGTGGATAATAGCTATACAAGAGGTTTTCCATCCGAGAGTGAACTTGATTGGTATCGTAATGATCCAAGAGCAAGCTTATGGTTGTCTTGTGAGTTATATGAGAAATTAAAGGAAGAAACTCCTAAGTACAATATTGATTTTCTATCTCCAGAAGCATTACAACCTGATCATAACGTGAGAATTGAAGCGATACGTCATTGTATGGATGAATGGCCTATGTATTTTACAACACCGGCTGAATTCATTAAGGATAAAAGTATTGAGTGGGCTGAGTTACTTGATCAACATGATTTATTCAGAAGTGTTAGATCCATTAAGGTCGATGTCTGTTCTTGGCTAAGAGATTACTTAAGGGGGAATACATCAATAGGTCTGAAACGTATTTGTGGTAATTCTTCCGAGGAAATAATGTCGTGGTGCTATGCAAGTTACTTTATCTGGAGAAAAAACAACCTGCATTCTCCAGATTCTGTCGAGTTGTTCATTAGAAAGTTTAAGAGCGCCTGGTCTACACAGAAGAATAGGAATAAAAATAAAGAAGAGAAAAAACTTGTGACAATGAGTGTAAGTATCTCTCAGCAAGCTCATGATATGCTAAGAGATATGTCTATGAAAGACTCGATGTCAAATAACGCAATTATAGAGAGTGCTATCCTTAGGTTATATAATAGTAAGAATAGTAAGTAAAGTACGTTCCAAATAATTTCAGACAGATATTATCTACGTGAATCCCCGCTTTCCTGACTGGATCGCGGGTTTTTTTAATTTTTCACGCTGAGACTACTGTATGAATAAACCTGACGGCCTTCAGGCCTTTGAACAACCGCTTGCGTCGCTTCCGTGCACACTTCGCCAGCTTTTTCTTGAACGTATCCAGAACCTGACCCATTACGAGCCGGTGATTGGGATCATGGGCAAAAGTGGTACAGGTAAATCCTCTCTCTGCAACGAACTTTTCCAGGGCGAGGTGTCCCCGGTGAGTGATGTGAACGCCTGTACTCGCGACGTACTGCGCTTCCGGTTGCGCAGCGGTCGTCACAGTCTGGTGATTGTCGATTTACCGGGTGTAGGTGAAAACGGGCGACGGGATCATGAGTACCGGGCCCTGTACCGTCGAATGCTGCCGGAGCTGGACCTGGTGCTGTGGGTCATTAAGGCCGATGATCGGGCACTGACCGTGGACGAGCAGTTCTGGCTCGGTGTGATGCAACCTTACAGGCAAAAGGTACTGTTTGTGATTAACCAGGCCGACAAAATCGAACCCTGTTATGAATGGGATACCCTCACCAGCAAACCTTCAACACACCAACAGGGAAATCTTAAAGCGAAGCAGGCTGCGATTATGGCGATGTTTAAACCGCATCATCCAGTCTGTGCGGTGTCCGCCTGCACTGGATGGGGCATTGAGGATATGGTGGCAACCATGATGCGCTGTCTGCCTGACCGCGCCACCAGCCCGGTGGTAACACAACTGCACGGGAGACTCTGCACAGAGCCGGTAAAGTCGCAGGCCCGTGACAGTTTCGGTGACGCTGTGGGCCGTGTTTTCGATACGGCTGAGTCATCGTCATTGCTGCCTGCGCCATTGAAAACGGTGATTCGTACCGTGCGTGATGCGGTGGTGTCGGTCGCACGGGCCGTCTGGTACTGGATATTCTTCTGATATCGCAATTTTCTCTGCGAATGATGAACTGGTTGTTAATGATGTGTTGATTGTGGACACGTCCTTTCCACTGCGTTTTATCATCAATTAAATCAGGCGAAGCATCATTATCTGTCAGACGAGCGCCCACAAGGCTGGACTGCTCATAAAAAATAGTTCCGATGTTGTCCATACCCTGTCCACTCCTTCCTTTAAAGTAATCATTATTAATTCATAGAGTTAACTTCTCAGGAGAAATCTTTCATGACGCTTCAGGAGCGGCGACATGACCGGCTTGCCGTCAGGTTGTCGTTGATTATCAGCCGTCTGGTATCCGGTGAAACTCTGTTTATTCGCAAACTGGCAACTGAATTCGGGGTGTCAGAGCGCACGTTACGTCGTGACTTTCGGGAACGTCTGATGTATCTCGACCTGGATTATTACCAGGGGCAGTGCAGTCTGCGCTCAGATATTCACAGTACGCGGCAGGAAATAGATATTCTGACCTTTGCTCACCGCACGGGGTTGGCCGGGGTTTTCCCGGGCTTTGACCGGCGACTGGTCAGCAGCCTGCTGGACTGTGATGAGCGACCTTGTCTGGTATGGCATCAGGACAGACCTCATCCCCCGGCAGGAAAGCTCTGCTTCTACAGGCTGGTCAGAGCTATTTCGGGATGTCAGCGCATCACCATTCTGACTGAAGAGGAGCGTCATGAGGCCGTTGCACCTTACCGGCTAATCGCCCTGGATGGTTACTGGTATCTGGTCGCTGAACATAACAGGCAATTACGTGTCTTCCGGCTGGATGAGATTCATCTGGTAAGGCCATCCCGGGAAACATTTATTCGCAGTGAGCTTCTCCATCAGCTGTCGGAGGACAAACATTTTATCTTAGCCTTACCTCATTTCCGTTTTATTCAACAGTCGCTGAATTCATTTTCTCCATCAGAAAGTCGGGGGCAATCCGGACAAAGTGATTAGAGATGGTCTCCATAATTAAATGTAAGGTTAATGCAATGAAAAAATTGAACTTATTGTCTTTACTACCAGTCATGTTGTTCCCCTTACTTATCGCAGGTAATGCTCTTGCAGCACGTCCTTATAGCGGGTTCCTGCCTGCGGCAGTGAATAATAAGAGTGGGAATATATTCTGGTGTGATGCCCACCGACAGGTCAGAAAACTGTGTACAGCGACGGAAGTGGATTCAATGGGATGGTTTATTGTTGTTCGCTCGAAACCTTCCAGAGATTGTCCGGGTGGCATGTGGGGGTGGATCACTCCTAGGGAAGGTGCGAACAAGTTCCTGAT
>NZ_JBMKHA010000022.1:0-90607 GCF_049238365.1 Enterobacter cloacae complex sp. IR53030 | reverse complement strand
CAGTCGGTTAGAATACCTGCCTGTCACGCAGGGGGTCGCGGGTTCGAGTCCCGTCCGTTCCGCCACTTATTAAGACATTAAGCCTGCCTCACTGGCAGGCTTAATGGCAAAAAACTTTAGGGGCGTAGCTCAGTTGGTAGAGCACCGGTCTCCAAAACCGGGTGTCGCGAGTTCGAGTCTCTCCGCCCCTGCCATATCGAATCCTTTGCTTCGGCAAAGGATTTTTTTTGCCTGAAATACAACGGCACACCTGAATTTTCAGCCAGCTTCCCTGCTGGCTGATGCATCATTCCATAATATTGATTTTTAAGAGATCTTTTATCTGCGACTGCTTATCGCTGTTTTGCAGCCAAATCGCATACAGCGGGCGCGAAATGGTGGTGGAATCTATCACGGTATGTAGCCCCGCTTTAGTATCTGCCCAACGGGCTGGTAACCAGGTGCAACCCTTCAACAAGGGAAGTTGCTGACAGGCAATCTCGGCAGAACTGGTGGTTAACTGTGGAACATCATCTGGGGCTATCAATCCCGCCTCATGCTGCTGAAAATCAGGACCCCACTCCAGGCGCAAATAGGTCAGATCGGCTTTCATCATTGAAGGTTCAGAAGCATAAAGTGCCAGACCAAACTGCCCTACGATCTGGCTGCTAAATTCGTCCATCTTGGGGGCTTCGGTCGTGATAAGAAGATCAAGCTGGCGCTCATGAAGTTGCTTAACCAGGGACTGGCGTTGCGCAATTCTGGCTTCAAATTGCAAATGTTCATGAGAACGATATAGCCGGGTAAGCCACTGACTTAGCATACATTCCCACAGGGACGCGCTGGCCCCTATCGAGAACTCATTGTGCCTCGACGTATGGGCAACCTCTTTACGTGCTGCCTGCCAGGTATTCATCAACGTTTCCGCATAGGGGAGCAGTTTCTCACCGGCAGGCGTTAAACGTATGTTGTTGCGGTGGCGGGTAAAAAGATTCACACCCAGTTGATTTTCCAGCTGTCGAATACGAAAACTGACCGCTGACTGCGTCAGGTAAAGGGCTTCAGCTGCTCGCCCAAAGTGGCGTGTTCTGCTCACTTCGAGGAAAGTTTTTAGCAATTCCGTATCCACATCTTTCTCCGCAAAATAATTTGTCGTTATGATTTAAATGTTTTGTTTTACACTCTGTCAAGCGTAACTAATACTCCGCGCCATAAATAGCTCGGCCAAAGAATTAGGAGCGTGTAGGATGGCGGAAAGCTTTACGACGACTAATCGTTTTTTCGACAATAAACATTATCCGCGCGGGTTCTCTCGTCACGGCGATTTCACCATCAAAGAGGCGCAGCTGCTTGAGCGTCATGGTTATGCCTTCAACGAGCTGGATCTGGGTAAGCGTGAGCCTGCAACTGAAGATGAAAAGCAGTTTGTCTTAGTGTGCCGTGGCGAGCGTGAGCCACAGTCTGAAGCAGAACGTGTATGGATCAAGTACATGGCGCGCATTAAGCGTCCAAAACGCTTCCATACGCTCTCCGGCGGTAAGCCACAGATGGAAGGCGCAGAAGACTACACTGAGTCTGATGACTAAGATGATGAGAAGGGGCTACGGCCCCTTTTTTACGCCAGCAACTTCTGCAGATGGAGCAGCAAACGATCGATAGCGCGGTAGCTCAGCGCCTCCTGCAAGTGTTTCCTCTGAATGTCACTACAACCCTCCACGTCAGCAATGGTTCTGGCCACTTTCAGCAAACGCTGCCACGCGCGTATAGAAAGACCAAAACGCGTCAAGGTTTCCTCCAGCCAAACCGCATCCTCCATGTTAAGAGAACAAAACTGCCGGATCCCGGCATTATCCAGCCGCGCATTCAGCCTGTTCTGACGGGCATATTGTCGCGTCTGGGCAGCAATGACCCGCTCGCGTACATCTGCTGAGCTTTCACCCGTGATGCCTTTTTGCCTGAGCAGGCCCGGCGGGGGAAGGGGGATTTCGAGGGATAAATCGAAACGGTCGAGAAACGGGCCGGATAACTTTCCCAGATAGCGCAACGTCTGCTCTGGCGTACAGCGGTTATGATTGCCCTGATAATGACCCGTAGGGCTGGGATTCATCGCAGCGACCAGCTGAAACTGCGCGGGATAGCTTATTTTGGCTCGCGTGCGTGAGATGTGTATCTCTCCAGATTCAATGGGTTCTCTCAGGGCATCCAGGACGCGGCGCTCAAACTCAGGCAGCTCGTCGAGAAACAGAATGCCATTGTGCGCCAGTGAGATTTCACCCGGCCCGGGAATAGACCCACCGCCGACCATCGCCGTCAGTGAAGCGCTATGATGAGGTGAACGAAAAGGGCGACGGCGCCACTGTTTTTGCAAGGAGGTAGAACTGATAAGGCTATAAATGGCGGCACTTTCCAGCGCTTCATGATTATTGAGCGGTGGCAGCAAGCCACTCAGCCTGCTCGCCAGCATCGTTTTACCCGTACCAGGCGGGCCGATCAAAAGAAGATTGTGTCCACCTGCGGCCGTAATCTCCAGCGCCCGTTTCCCTTGCTCCTGTCCCATAATCTCGCTGAGATCCTCTGGGGTATCGGCTATAAGATTGTCACACTCTTCCGGCTCGGACAGTTCATGGCGCCCTTCCAGCCAGGCGCAAACTTCCTGTAAATGCCCTGCGACAAGACACCCCTTCTCGGCGATAAGACTCACTTCTGATGCATTTTCATTCGCGACAATGATTTGCCGCCCTGCGCGTATAGCTTCCAGCGCGCCCGATATCGCACCGGGAACGCCCCTTAACGCGCCTGTGAGCGCGAGTTCTCCCACAAACTCGTACGAGCCTAGCCTGGTCGTATTAAGCTGCTCAGAGGCTGCGAGAAGCGCAATCGCGATAGGTAAATCATATCGTCCTCCCTCTTTGGGCAGATCGGCGGGAGCCAGGTTGATGGTGATCTTCTTCGCGGGGAAGGTATAACCGCTATTTATTATTGCGCTGCGAACGCGATCCCGGGCTTCTTTAACCGTCGTTTCAGGTAGCCCGACGAGCGTGAGCCCGGGTAGCCCATTACTCAGATGAACCTCTACAGAAATCAGCGGTGCCTTCACCCCGAGAGCCGCACGCGTATAAACAACTGACAGTGACATTTGCACTACCTCCTGGTACGACTATGCCAGTGCCTCTTTTGTCTGTTTAGCGTCATTTTGCGTATTTACGGCTCTTATTCAGAGATTTTAAGCGCACACTGAAATCATTACATACCCGTGGAAGACTTCTCGCAGAAGGTAAAAAGCGCCGTTTTGATGGTTAGCGCCGTCGTAAAAATATGAAAAATATTCATTCTTCAATTTCTCCATATAAAACAACGATTTTAAGAAATATGATTTGCGGCCTAACCAAATGCGTCATAAATAAATCTTGTGTTTGATTTAAAAACTGTGATAACTCTTTAGGTATTCCTTCGAACAAGATGCAAAAAGAACTGAAAATGACAGCCCTTCTACGAGTGATTAGCCTGGTCGTGATTAGCGTGGTGGTGATTATTATCCCACCGTGCGGGGCTGCACTTGGACGAGGAAAGGCTTAGAAATCAAGCCTTAACGAACTAAGACCCCCGCACCGAAAGGTCCGGGGGTTTTTTTATGACTAAAAAACGTAAACGAGGAGCAGGACATGACGACTAGCATAAAATTCTGTTTCTCCAGATTTATGACGGGGAACTAACTATGAATGGGGCACAATGGGTTGTACATGCGTTGCGCGCGCAGGGAGTCGAGACCGTATTCGGTTATCCGGGTGGCGCGATCATGCCGATTTACGATGCACTGTATGACGGCGGCGTGGAACATCTCTTGTGCCGACACGAGCAGGGGGCAGCAATGGCCGCTATCGGCTATGCCCGCGCGACGGGTAAAACTGGCGTGTGCATGGCAACGTCAGGTCCGGGCGCAACGAACCTGATTACCGGCCTGGCTGATGCGCTGCTCGATTCCGTGCCCGTCGTGGCGATCACCGGTCAGGTGGCTTCCCCGTTCATCGGTACCGATGCTTTCCAGGAAGTGGACGTACTTGGTTTATCGCTGGCCTGCACCAAGCACAGCTTCCTTGTCCAGTCTCTGGATGAGCTGCCGCGCGTAATGGCCGAAGCGTTCGAAGTGGCGAGATCGGGCCGCCCTGGCCCCGTTCTGGTGGATATCCCGAAAGATATCCAGGTTGCACTCGGCGAACTGGAACCGCACTTCTCCACCGTGGAAAGCGACGATGCGTTCCCGCATGCAGAGGTTGAAGAGGCGCGCCAGATGTTGGCGCAGGCGAAACAGCCGATGCTGTACGTCGGCGGGGGTGTCGGCATGGCGCAGGCCGTGCCTGCCCTGCGTGAATTTATCGCGGTAACGCAAATGCCTGCCACCTGCACGTTGAAAGGTCTTGGTGCGGTTGATGCAGACGACCCATACTATCTCGGCATGCTGGGGATGCACGGCACTAAAGCCGCAAACCTGGCGGTGCAAGAGTGCGATCTGCTCATCGCCGTGGGTGCGCGTTTTGACGACCGCGTTACCGGCAAACTGAATACCTTCGCGCCAAATGCCAAAGTTATCCATATGGATATCGACCCGGCGGAGATGAACAAACTGCGTCAGGCGCACGTCGCGCTGCAGGGCGATCTCAATACGCTGTTACCGGCACTGGCGCAGCCACTGGATATCAGCGCGTGGCGCCAGCACGCCGCAGAGCTGCGCGCCGAACACGCCTGGCGTTACGACCATCCTGGCGATGCCATCTACGCGCCGCTGCTGCTGAAACAGTTGTCTGACCGTAAACCGGCTGATAGCGTCGTCACCACCGACGTAGGCCAGCACCAGATGTGGTCAGCCCAGCACATGACCTACACCCGTCCGGAAAACTTCATCACCTCCAGCGGCTTAGGCACCATGGGCTTTGGCCTGCCTGCCGCCGTGGGTGCGCAGGTGGCTCGCCCGAACGATACGGTTATCTGTATCTCCGGTGACGGCTCCTTCATGATGAACGTTCAGGAGCTGGGCACCGTTAAGCGCAAGCAGTTGCCGCTGAAAATCGTGTTGCTGGATAATCAGCGTTTAGGGATGGTTCGACAGTGGCAACAGCTGTTCTTCCAGGAGCGTTACAGCGAAACCACCCTGACCGATAACCCCGATTTCCTCACCCTGGCCAGCGCCTTCGGCATTCCTGGCCAGCACATCACCCGTAAAGACCAGGTTGAAGCGGCACTCGACACCATGCTGTCAAGCGAAGGGCCGTACCTGCTTCATGTCTCAATCGACGAGCTTGAGAACGTCTGGCCGTTGGTGCCGCCCGGTGCCAGTAACTCACAAATGCTGGAGAAATTATCATGATGCAACATCAGGTCGCCGTGCAGGCTCGCTTCAACCCGGAAACCTTAGAACGCGTTTTGCGTGTGGTCCGTCATCGTGGTTTTCAGATTTGCTCTATGAATATGGAGACGGCCACCGACGCGCAGAACATCAGTATCGAATTAACCGTTGCCAGCCCGCGGCCGGTCGACTTACTGTTTAGTCAGTTATCAAAACTGGTAGACGTTGCCCATGTTGCCATCTGCCAGAGCACAACCACATCACAACAAATCCGCGCTTAAGCGTGACAGGACGAAAAAATGACGACAAAAAAAGCTGATTACATTTGGTTCAATGGTGAGATGGTTCGCTGGGAGGACGCGAAGGTCCACGTCATGTCCCACGCGCTGCACTACGGCACCTCCGTCTTTGAAGGTATCCGTTGCTACGATTCTCACAAAGGGCCAGTGGTGTTCCGCCATCGCGAACACATGCAGCGTCTGCATGATTCAGCCAAAATTTATCGTTTCCCGGTTTCACAGAGCGTTGATGAGCTGATGGAAGCCTGCCGCGAAGTCATTCGCAAGAATAACCTGACCAGCGCCTACATTCGTCCACTGGTCTTCGTGGGTGATGTCGGTATGGGCGTGAACCCGCCAGCCGGTTACAACACCGATGTGATCATTGCCGCGTTCCCGTGGGGGGCTTACCTCGGAGCAGAAGCCCTGGAGCAGGGGATCGACGCAATGGTTTCTTCCTGGAACCGCGTGGCGCCAAACACCATCCCGACCGCTGCTAAAGCGGGCGGTAACTACCTTTCGTCTCTGCTGGTCGGTAGCGAAGCGCGCCGTCACGGCTATCAGGAAGGTATCGCGCTGGACGTGAATGGCTACATCTCGGAAGGCGCAGGTGAAAACCTGTTTGAAGTGAAAGATGGCATCCTGTTCACGCCGCCATTCACATCTTCCGCGCTGCCGGGTATTACCCGTGACGCTATCATCAAGCTGGCGAAAGACCTGGGTATCGAAGTGCGCGAGCAGGTGCTGTCCCGCGAATCCCTGTATCTGGCTGATGAAGTGTTCATGTCCGGTACGGCGGCTGAAATCACGCCGGTTCGTAGCGTAGACGGTATTCAGGTCGGCGAAGGCCGCTGTGGCCCGGTCACCAAACGCATCCAGCAAGCTTTCTTTGGCCTCTTTACTGGCGAAACAGAAGATAAATACGGCTGGTTGGATCAGGTTAATCACTAAATATAAATTTGGGACGGCACGCACCGTCCCATTGAATAGTCAGACGGGAGTAAATAAAGCATGCCTAAGTATCGTTCAGCCACCACCACCCACGGCCGTAACATGGCGGGTGCCCGCGCACTGTGGCGCGCCACCGGGATGACCGACGCCGATTTCGGCAAGCCAATTATCGCCGTGGTGAACTCCTTCACCCAGTTTGTGCCAGGCCATGTGCATCTGCGCGACCTCGGTAAACTGGTTGCCGAGCAAATCGAAGCTTCCGGCGGTGTGGCGAAAGAGTTCAACACCATCGCGGTGGATGACGGTATCGCAATGGGTCACGGGGGCATGCTCTATTCACTGCCGTCGCGTGAGCTGATCGCCGACTCGGTTGAGTACATGGTCAACGCCCACTGCGCCGATGCAATGGTCTGTATCTCCAACTGCGATAAAATCACCCCGGGGATGCTGATGGCCTCCCTGCGCCTGAACATTCCGGTGATCTTCGTCTCCGGCGGCCCAATGGAAGCCGGTAAAACCAAGCTGTCCGACAAAATCATCAAGCTCGACCTGGTCGATGCGATGATCCAGGGCGCGGATCCGAAAGTGTCTGACGAGCAGAGCGACCAGGTTGAACGCTCCGCGTGTCCGACCTGCGGCTCCTGTTCCGGGATGTTCACCGCCAACTCCATGAACTGTCTGACCGAAGCGCTGGGCCTGTCGCAGCCGGGTAACGGCTCGCTGCTGGCGACCCACGCCGATCGTAAACAGCTGTTCCTCAACGCCGGTAAACGCATCGTTGAGCTCACCAAACGCTACTACGAGCAGGATGATGCCAGTGCACTCCCGCGTAACATCGCCAGCAAAGCGGCGTTTGAAAATGCGATGACGCTGGATATCGCCATGGGCGGTTCCACCAATACCGTTCTGCACCTGCTGGCCGCCGCGCAGGAAGCCGAAATCGACTTCACCATGAGTGATATCGACAAGCTGTCCCGTAAAGTGCCGCAGCTGTGTAAAGTTGCGCCAAGCACCCAGAAATACCATATGGAAGATGTTCACCGTGCCGGTGGCGTAATCGGTATCCTGGGCGAGCTGGATCGCGCCGGGCTGCTGAACCGCGACGTGAAAAACGTGCTCGGTCTGACGCTGCCGGAGTCGCTGGACCAATACGACGTGATGCTGACCAAAGACGACGCGGTGAAAACGATGTTCCGCGCCGGTCCCGCCGGGATCCGTACCACGCAGGCGTTCTCGCAGGATTGCCGCTGGGATTCCCTGGATGACGATCGCGCCGAAGGCTGCATCCGTTCGCTGGAGCACGCCTACAGCAAGGACGGCGGTCTGGCCGTGCTGTACGGTAACTTTGCGGAAAACGGCTGCATCGTGAAAACGGCAGGCGTGGACGACAGCATCCTGAAATTCACCGGCCCGGCGAAAGTGTACGAAAGCCAGGATGAAGCGGTGGACGCCATCCTCGGTGGCAAAGTGGTAGAAGGCGACGTGGTTGTTATTCGCTATGAAGGGCCGAAAGGCGGGCCGGGCATGCAGGAAATGCTCTACCCAACCACCTTCCTGAAATCCATGGGTCTCGGCAAAGCCTGTGCGCTGATCACCGACGGCCGTTTCTCCGGCGGTACGTCCGGGCTCTCCATCGGCCACGTTTCACCGGAAGCGGCAAGCGGCGGCAACATCGCCATCATTGAAGACGGTGACCTGATCGAAATCGATATCCCGAATCGCGGCATTCAACTGAAGCTGAGCGACCAGGAAATTGCGGCCCGTCGTGAGGCACAAGAAGCGCGCGGCGATAAAGCCTGGACGCCGAAAGATCGTCAGCGTGAAGTCTCCTTCGCCCTGCGCGCATACGCGAGCCTTGCCACCAGTGCAGATAAAGGCGCGGTGCGCGATAAATCGAAACTTGGGGGCTAATGATGGCCGAGTCACAACCCTTATCCGCCG
This sequence comes from Enterobacter cloacae complex sp. IR53030, assembly GCF_049238365.1. NCBI lineage: Bacteria > Pseudomonadati > Pseudomonadota > Gammaproteobacteria > Enterobacterales > Enterobacteriaceae > Enterobacter > Enterobacter cloacae complex sp. IR53030. The sequence goes on along the minus strand of NZ_JBMKHA010000022.1, from coordinate 82,117 downwards.
CCCCCGAGGGGGCGGAATATCTGAGAGCGGTGCTACGCGCACCGGTCTATGAAGCCGTGCAGGTCACGCCGCTTCAGAAAATGGAAAAACTCTCTTCGCGCCTCGACAACGTGATCCTGGTGAAGCGCGAAGACCGCCAGCCGGTGCACAGCTTCAAGCTGCGCGGCGCCTACGCGATGATGGCCGGACTGACCGACGAGCAAAAAGCGCGCGGCGTCATTACCGCCTCGGCGGGCAACCATGCGCAGGGCGTGGCGTTCTCGTCTGCTCGTCTGGGGTTGAAAGCGCTAATCGTGATGCCGGTTGCTACCGCTGACATCAAAGTCGACGCGGTACGCGGTTTCGGCGGGGAAGTGCTGCTCCACGGCGCCAATTTTGATGAAGCCAAAGCCAAAGCCATTGAGCTGGCACAGCAGCAGGGCTTCACCTGGGTGCCGCCGTTCGATCACCCGATGGTCATTGCCGGACAAGGCACGCTGGCGCTTGAACTGCTGCAGCAGGATGCCCATCTCGACCGCGTCTTCGTTCCGGTGGGCGGCGGCGGGTTAGCGGCGGGTGTGGCCGTGCTGATTAAACAGCTGATGCCGCAGATCAAAGTCATCGCTGTTGAAGCGGAGGACTCTGCCTGCCTGAAAGCGGCGCTGGATGCCGGGCATCCGGTGGATCTGCCGCGCGTTGGTCTGTTTGCCGAGGGCGTGGCGGTAAAACGCATTGGCGATGAAACCTTCCGTCTCTGCCAGGAATACCTCGACGATATCGTCACGGTTGATAGCGATGCTATCTGCGCGGCAATGAAAGATCTGTTTGAGGATGTACGTGCGGTGGCGGAACCGTCCGGCGCGCTGGCCCTGGCGGGGATGAAAAAATACATCGCGCAGCACAACATCCGCGGCGAGCGCCTGGCGCACGTGCTTTCCGGCGCCAACGTGAACTTCCACGGCCTGCGCTACGTGTCCGAGCGCTGCGAGCTGGGTGAACAGCGTGAAGCATTGCTGGCGGTGACTATTCCGGAAGAGAAGGGGAGCTTCCTGAAGTTCTGCCAGCTGCTGGGCGGTCGTTCGGTGACGGAGTTCAACTACCGTTTCGCCGATGCCAAAGATGCCTGCATTTTCGTCGGCGTGCGTCTGAGCCGTGGCGTCGAGGAGCGTAAAGAGATCCTTAACCTCCTGCATGACGGTGGTTACAGCGTGGTGGACCTTTCAGACGACGAAATGGCGAAGCTGCACGTGCGCTATATGGTCGGCGGGCGTCCCTCGAAGCCGCTCAGGGAACGCCTGTTCAGCTTCGAATTCCCGGAATCACCGGGCGCGTTGCTCAAATTCCTGCACACGCTGGGCACGCACTGGAACATCTCCCTGTTCCATTACCGCAGCCACGGCACCGACTACGGCCGCGTGCTGGCGGCGTTTGAACTGGGTGAGCACGAGCCGGATTTTGAAACACGGCTGAACGAACTGGGCTATGAGTGTCACGACGAAACCCACAACCCCGCCTTCCGTTTCTTCCTGGCAGGATAAGCGGAGCGCAACCCGACTTCAATGGTTGGGCAATATCTTCCAGAACGCATCAATAAGCGGCTCATGCAGCCGCTTTTTTTGTGCGCACACGCCAAGCTCAAACGGCGTTTTCTCATCGCTGCGATCCAGAATCATCACGCGATTGCGCACCGGTTCCGGGCTATTTTCCAGCACTACTTCCGGCAATAGCGCCACGCCGCAGCCGAGCGCCACCATCGACACCATCGCCTCATGACCGCTGACCGTGGCGTAAATCAACGGGTTACTGATTTTTTGTCGGCGGAACCACAGCTCAATGCGTCGGCGCACTGGCCCCTGGTCGGCCATGATAAACGGCACCGTGGACCAGTCCGGTTTTTCTACCGATACCTGGTTTCGCACCGGGCAGGGCAGCGCCGGGGCAATCAGTACCACCGCCAGATTTTCGAGCATTGAAAACGCTACCGCACCCGGGAGCGTTTCGGGTTTCCCTGCAATGGCGAGATCCGCTTCGCCCGTCACCACTTTTTCCATCGCGTCTGCGGCGTCGCCCGTGGTCAGCTTAATTTCAACCGATGGATGTGCCGCGCGGAAGCGATCAAGAATGGGCGGCAGATGGCTGTAGGCGGCGGTGACGGAGCAGAAAATATGCAGCTCGCCGGACAGCGACGGCCCCTGCTGGTCAATGGCGTGCCGTAGCTGCTGATACTGCAGCAACGTCTGCTGGGCAAAAAGGCGCAGTTCTTCACCCGCTTCCGTGAGCGTGACGGTGCGGTTATCGCGCACAAACAGCGGCTGGCCGAGGTCTTCCTCAAGGCGCTGTATCTGGCGCGAGAGCGTGGAGGGGCTGACGTGCATCGCCCGTGCGCTGCGGCCAAAGTGACGGCTTTCCGCCAGATGCAGAAACATTTTCAGATCGCGTAAATCCACCGATTCCACTCCCTCTTTTTATATTGCAAAAATTGCAATATGACGTTGTGAATATATCAATTTCCGCAATAAATTTCCTGTTGTAATGTGGTTCTATTCTCGCTGAAACGCGAACCGAACAATAAGACACACAACATCACGAGGTATCACCCATGGCTAACTACTTTAATACACTGAACTTGCGCCAGCAGCTGGCGCAGCTGGGCAAATGCCGCTTCATGGCGCGCGATGAATTTGCCGATGGCGCGAGCTACCTTCAGGGTAAAAAAGTGGTCATCGTCGGCTGTGGCGCACAGGGTCTGAACCAGGGCCTGAACATGCGTGACTCCGGTCTGGATATCTCTTATGCCCTGCGTAAAGAAGCGATTGCTGAAAAGCGTGCTTCCTGGCGCAAAGCGACCGAAAACGGCTTCAAAGTGGGGAGCTACGAAGAGCTGATCCCGCAGGCGGATCTGGTGGTTAACCTGACCCCGGACAAACAGCACTCTGACGTGGTGCGTTCCGTACAGCCGCTGATGAAAGACGGCGCTGCGCTGGGTTACTCCCACGGCTTCAACATCGTTGAAGTGGGCGAGCAGATCCGCAAAGACATCACCGTAGTGATGGTGGCACCGAAGTGCCCGGGTACGGAAGTACGCGAAGAGTACAAACGTGGCTTCGGCGTACCGACCCTGATCGCGGTTCACCCGGAAAACGATCCGAAAGGCGAAGGCATGGCGATTGCCAAAGCATGGGCAGCGGCGACCGGCGGCCACCGTGCGGGTGTGCTGGAATCGTCCTTCGTTGCCGAAGTGAAATCTGACCTGATGGGCGAGCAGACCATTCTGTGCGGTATGCTGCAGGCCGGTTCTCTGCTGTGCTTCGACAAGCTGGTGGAAGAAGGCACCGACCCGGCCTACGCGGAAAAACTGATCCAGTTCGGCTGGGAAACCATCACCGAAGCGCTGAAGCAGGGCGGTATTACGCTGATGATGGACCGTCTGTCCAACCCGGCAAAACTGCGTGCTTACGCGCTGTCTGAACAGCTGAAAACCATCATGGCACCGCTGTTCCAGAAACATATGGACGACATCATCTCCGGCGAATTCTCTTCCGGCATGATGGCGGACTGGGCGAACGACGATAAGAAACTGCTGACCTGGCGTGAAGAGACCGGCAAAACCGCGTTCGAAACGGCACCACAGTTTGAAGGCAAAATTGGCGAGCAGGAGTACTTCGATAAAGGCGTACTGATGATCGCCATGGTGAAGGCGGGTGTTGAGCTGGCGTTCGAAACCATGGTGGATTCAGGCATCATCGAAGAGTCTGCCTACTACGAATCTCTGCACGAACTGCCGCTGATCGCGAACACCATCGCCCGTAAGCGTCTGTACGAAATGAACGTGGTTATCTCTGATACCGCTGAATACGGTAACTACCTGTTCTCTTACGCCTGCGTACCGCTGCTGAAAGAGTTTATGACCACCCTGCAACCGGGCGATCTGGGCAAAGCGATTGCGGAAGGTGCGGTAGACAACGCGCAGCTGCGCGATGTGAATGAAGCGATTCGCAGCCACCAGATCGAGAAAGTGGGTCACAAACTGCGTGGCTACATGACCGATATGAAGCGTATCGCGGTAGCGGGTTAACAACCTCGTCGGGTGGCGCTTCGCTTACCCGACCTACAAACACGTAAAATGTAGGCCGGGTAAGGCGCAGCCGCCACCCGGCTTTTTATTTGCGATATAACACTTTAATGACGTGGTAGCCAAACTGCGTGTGCAGCGGACCCGTCGGCTCCAGCACCGGGCAGGAGAAGACCACTTTATCGAACGCCGGCACCATCTGACCCTGACGGAATTCACCTAAATCGCCGCCACGTTTGCCTGACGGACAAATTGAGTGCTTCTTAGCCAGCTTGCCGAAGTCGGCGCCGTTTTTGATCTGCTCCAGAAGATCCAGAGCCAGTTTCTCTTCTTTAACAAGAATATGCAGTGCTGCTGCTGTTTTTGCCATGATCGTGCCTTGAGTGGTATGGATTAGGCTCGCTATACTACCACGCTGTTATTCTCCCCTCCTGACTTTCATTGAGTGATCATTTATGCGTCTAAACCCCGGACAACAACAAGCCGTCGAATTTGTCACCGGACCCTGTCTGGTGCTGGCGGGAGCAGGATCCGGTAAAACGCGCGTCATCACCAATAAGATTGCGCACCTGATCCGTGGCTGTGGTTATCAGGCCCGTCACATTGCGGCGGTCACCTTTACCAACAAAGCGGCACGCGAAATGAAAGAACGTGTCGGCCAGACGCTGGGGCGCAAAGAGGCGCGCGGGCTGATGATCTCCACGTTCCACACGCTGGGGCTGGATATCATCAAACGTGAGTATGCCGCGCTGGGGATGAAATCCAACTTTTCGCTTTTCGATGACACCGACCAGGTGGCATTACTCAAAGAGCTCACTGAAGGGCTGATCGAAGATGACAAGGTGCTGTTGCAGCAGCTGATCTCGACGATCTCTAACTGGAAAAACGATCTGATGACCCCGGCCCAGGCTGCGGCGATCGCCAAAGGCGAACGGGATCGGATCTTCGCCCACTGTTATGGTCTGTACGATGCGCACATGAAAGCGTGTAATGTGCTGGACTTCGACGACCTGATCCTGCTGCCGACGCTGCTTTTACAGCGAAATGAAGAGGTGCGCGAGCGCTGGCAGAATAAAATCCGCTACCTGCTGGTGGATGAATATCAGGACACCAACACCAGCCAGTACGAGCTGGTAAAGCTTCTGGTGGGCCAGCGTGCCCGTTTCACCGTGGTAGGCGACGACGACCAGTCGATCTACTCCTGGCGCGGCGCGCGTCCGCAAAACCTGGTGCTGCTGAGTAAAGACTTCCCCGCGCTGCAGGTGATTAAGCTGGAGCAAAACTACCGCTCCTCCGGGCGGATCCTGAAGGCGGCAAACATCCTGATTGCCAATAACCCGCACGTATTTGAGAAGCGCCTGTTCTCCGAGCTGGGCTACGGCACGGAGCTGAAAGTGCTCAGCGCCAACAATGAAGAACATGAAGCGGAGCGCGTGACGGGCGAACTGATTGCCCACCACTTCGTCAACAAAACCGAATATAAAGATTACGCGATCCTTTATCGCGGTAATCACCAGTCGCGCGTCTTTGAAAAGACGCTGATGCAGAACCGCATACCGTACAAAATCTCGGGCGGCACCTCGTTCTTCTCACGGCCTGAAATTAAAGATCTGCTGGCCTATCTGCGTGTGCTCACTAACCCGGATGACGACAGCGCGTTTCTGCGCATCGTGAATACGCCGAAGCGCGAAATTGGTCCGGCGACGCTGCAAAAGCTGGGTGAATGGGCGATGACCCGCAATAAAAGCCTGTTTACGGCCAGCTTCGATATGGGACTAAGCCAGACGCTGACCGGGCGCGGTTACGACTCGTTAACGCGATTCACCCACTGGCTTGGCGAAGTACAGCGTCTTGCAGAGCGCGAGCCGGTGGCGGCGGTGCGCGATCTGATTCACGGTATTGATTACGAATCCTGGCTGTACGAAACCTCCGCCAGCCCGAAAGCGGCTGAGATGCGCATGAAAAACGTTAATCAGCTGTTCAGCTGGATGACCGAAATGCTGGAAGGCTCGGAAATCGATGAGCCGATGACCCTGACCCAGGTGGTCACCCGCTTTACCCTGCGCGACATGATGGAGCGCGGCGAGAGCGAAGAAGAGGCCGATCAGGTTCAGCTAATGACGCTGCATGCGTCAAAAGGGCTGGAGTTTCCGTATGTGTATCTGGTCGGCATGGAAGAGGGGTTGCTGCCCCATCAGAGCAGTATTGATGAAGACAACGTCGACGAGGAGCGGCGTCTGGCCTATGTGGGGATCACCCGTGCGCAGAAAGAGCTGACGTTCACGCTGTGTAAAGAGCGCCGCCAGTATGGTGAGCTTGTCCGCCCGGAGCCAAGCCGTTTTCTGCTGGAACTGCCGCAGGACGACCTGATTTGGGAACAAGAGCGCAAGGTGATTACCGCTGAAGAGCGGATGCACAAAGGCCAGGCGAACGTGGCAAACATTCGCGCCATGCTGGCAAAAGCCAAAGAGAAGGGATGAGTTTGAAGGGCTTGCAGGCCGGGTAAGCGCAGCGCCACCCGGCATATTCTACTCTCTTATTTTACTTCCAGTGCCCAGTGCACATAGCTTTGCCACTGGCACTCCTGCTCGATCATCTCTGCGCCGAGCGGGTGATGATCAATCCAGTTTTCCGGCAGCGTCAGCGTCAGCTTCTCATCATCGGCCACCAGATTAATCGCAGGCAGCAAATCATCACGACGACGGCTGGCAAACAGAATTGCCAGACGCAGCAGGCGGCACAGATGCTCGGCCACGCGCGGCGGTACGGCGTTTTGCTGATGAAGAGAGGAGAGATCAACGGCGTTGGTCTGGTTCAGCAGCAGCGTTGCCAGCAGCTTTTTCTGTGCGGGCGTGTAGCCCGGTAAGTCAAGGTTACGCACAAGATAGGCTGCATGAGCCGGGGCCTGCTTAAAGTCGATGCTCAGCCCCACTTCATGCAGAGCACAAGCGCTCAGCAATAAATCGCGGCTCAGAGGGTCAAGATCCCAGACGTTAGCGACCTGATCGGCAAAGCGAGAGGCCAGCTGCGATACGCGGCCAGCCTGATCGATATCAACAAGAAAACGACGCTGCACGTTGCGCAAAGTACGGTTGCGGATGTCCTGATCCACTGAAAGATGCAGCATCCCGTAGACCAGACCTTCGCGCAGCGCGCCGCCGGCAAGGGTCATACACTGGATGTTCAGCTCGGTGAAAATGGCGATCAGAATGGCGAGCCCGCTCGGGAAGACCAGGGCACGTTCCAGCGTCAGGCCTTCAATTTCCAGCTCTTCCAGGCGTCCGCACTGAATAGCGCGCTGTTTAAGCTGCTGAAGCTTGGCAAGCGTAATGCGCTCGTCCATTCCCTGCGCCATCATGATTTCCTGCAGGGCCTGAACGGTACCTGACGCACCGACACACACTTTCCAGCCGTGGTAGCGCAGTTCGTCCATCACCGGACGTAACACTTCGCGCGCGGCATTTTCTGCCTCGTCGAAATTCTCTTTACCCAGATTGCGGTCAGCGAAGTAACGCTCAAGCCAGGTTACGCAGCCCATCGACAGGCTGAACAGCGAGGTCGCCTGCGCGCCGGTACCGGTCACAAGCTCGGTACTGGCACCGCCGATATCCACCACCAGACGGCGATCGTCCCCGCCTGTCGTATGCGCAACTCCCTGATAGATCAGGCGAGCTTCTTCTTCGCCGCTGATTACCTGAACCGGGCACCCCAGGATTTCCTGCGCTTTGGCAATAAAATCCACGGCGTTAACCGCCAGGCGGAGCGTCGCGGTGGCGACCACGGTGATTTGGGCATGCGGGATATCCTGCAGACGCTCTGCAAAGAGCCGCAGACACTGCCAGCCACGTTCCATGGCTTCGGGAGAGAGGACATTATCGCTGCTCAGGCCCGCCGCGAGGCGGACCTTGCGCTTAATGCGCGTCAGCGTTTGTATGCTCCCTGCCACCTCGCGCACAACCAGCATATGAAAACTATTCGAACCGAGATCGATTGCTGCATAAAGCGAGGTGGAGCTGAGCATATTTTCTTAACCTGAACGACGACGATTACGCGGCGCGCCTGAACGACGCGGGCCATTGCCGGAGCGTGGGCGTGTAAGACGCTTAGGCGGCGGCAGTTCGCTTAACAGCGCTTCCGGATTGTATTTGCTCTGCGGAATCGAGTGACCGATGTACGTCTCAATGGCTGGAAGATTCAGCGCATACTCTTCACACGCAAGGCTGATTGAGTGGCCGCTCGCACCCGCACGACCGGTACGACCGATACGGTGTACATAGTCCTCGCAGTCATCCGGCAGATCATAGTTAAAGACGTGCGTAACGGCAGGAATGTGCAAGCCACGCGCTGCCACGTCGGTTGCGACCAGAATATCGAGATCGCCACGGGTAAATTCGTCGAGGATACGCAGGCGTTTTTTCTGTGCAACGTCGCCAGTGAGCAGGCCCACACGGTGACCGTCTGCAGCCAGATGGCCCCAGATGTCTTCACAGCGGTGTTTGGTGTTTGCGAAGATAATGGCGCGGTCCGGCCACTCTTCTTCGATCAGCGTTTGCAGCAGACGCATTTTCTCTTCATTGGAAGGATAGAAGAGCTCTTCTTTAATGCGATGACCTGTTTTCTGCTCAGGCTCGACTTCCACATATTCGGCGTTGTTCATCTGTTCAAACGCCAGTTCACGCACACGATAAGAGAGGGTGGCAGAGAACAGCATGTTCAGACGCTGATTGGCCGGCGGCATGCGGCGGAACAGCCAGCGGATATCTTTAATGAAGCCCAGATCGTACATACGGTCGGCTTCATCAAGCACCACAACCTGGATTGCGCCGAGGTTGATGTGGTTCTGTTTGGCGTAGTCGATAAGACGGCCAGTGGTACCAATCAGGATATCCACGCCGCTTTCCAGCACTTTCAGCTGCTTATCGTAGCCGTCACCGCCATAGGCCAGGCCAAGCTTCAGACCGGTAGCCTGTGCCAGGGGTTCAGCGTCTGCGTGGATCTGTACCGCCAGTTCTCGCGTCGGGGCCATAATAAGCGCGCGCGGTTGGTTAACTTTGCGGTCTGCAATCGCTGGGTGAGAAAGTAAATAATGAAACGTTGACGTTAAAAACGCCATCGTTTTGCCGGTACCGGTTTGCGCCTGCCCTGCAACATCGCGACCGGCCAGCGTCAGCGGCAGTGCGAGAGCCTGAATGGGCGTGCAGTTATGAAACCCTTTAGTTTCAAGGGCTTCAATCACTTTTGGGTGCAGGGCGAAGTCGGAAAACTTCTGTTCTGTTAAATGTGTTTTGCTCATAGTGTGGTAGAATATCAGCTTACTATTGCTTTACGAAAGCGTATCCGGTGAAATAAAGTCAACCTTTAGTTGGTTAATGCGACATCAACACGTCGTTGGTGTAGACAAAACCAACGTACCAGGCTTATTCCTGTGGAGTTATATATGAGCGATAAAATTATTCACCTGACTGACGATAGTTTTGACACGGACGTACTTAAGGCTGACGGGCTGATCCTCGTCGATTTCTGGGCTGAATGGTGTGGTCCTTGCAAAATGATCGCTCCGATTCTGGATGAAATCGCTGACGAATATCAGGGCAAACTGACCGTTGCCAAACTGAACATCGACCAGAACCCGGGCACCGCACCAAAATACGGTATCCGTGGCATCCCGACCCTGCTGCTGTTCAAAAACGGCGAAGTGGCGGCGACCAAAGTGGGCGCGCTGTCCAAAGGTCAACTGAAAGAGTTCCTGGACGCTAACCTGGCGTAAGGTTTCTCCGCTGCGCGTCCAGAGCACCCGGCTAAATGATGTGGAACTCTGGACGCCCGGCTTAAGTCGTGCTAAGTTAGCTATGACTTCGTTTTAAACATATCTGTTGTTTGAATCTTGTTTTACCCGATACTTCCCCTTGTTGACATCAACAGTGCGTGAAGTGGCTAAATTCCGGGCTTGTCACTCAATCCGTCTTGTCGTTTCAGTTCTGCGTTCTTTCCCTGTGACCAGACAGCGAACAGACATGAGATGATGGCCGCTAAACAGGCATGGATGACCCTGCCATACCATTCACAACATTAAGTTCGAGAATCACCCCGAGTTTAAGAACCCACACCATTATGAATCTTACCGAATTAAAGAATACGCCGGTTTCTGAGCTGATCACTCTCGGCGAAAATATGGGGCTGGAAAACCAGGCTCGTATGCGCAAGCAGGACATCATTTTCGCCATCCTGAAGCAGCATGCTAAGAGTGGCGAAGATATCTTTGGCGACGGTGTGTTGGAGATATTGCAAGACGGATTTGGTTTCCTCCGCTCTGCAGACAGCTCCTACCTCGCCGGCCCTGACGACATCTACGTATCCCCCAGCCAAATCCGCCGTTTCAACCTCCGCACTGGTGACACCATTTCAGGTAAGATTCGTCCTCCTAAAGAGGGTGAACGCTACTTTGCGCTGTTGAAAGTCAATGAAGTTAACTTTGACAAGCCAGAAAACTCACGTAACAAGATCCTCTTTGAGAACTTAACGCCTCTGCACGCGAACTCTCGCCTGCGCATGGAGCGTGGTAATGGTTCAACGGAAGACTTAACCGCGCGTGTTCTGGATTTGGCATCGCCAATTGGTCGCGGCCAACGTGGTCTGATCGTGGCCCCGCCAAAAGCGGGTAAAACGATGCTGCTGCAGAATATCGCGCAGAGCATCGCCTACAACCACCCGGACTGCGTACTAATGGTACTGCTGATTGACGAACGTCCGGAAGAAGTGACCGAGATGCAGCGTCTGGTTAAAGGTGAAGTGGTTGCTTCTACCTTTGACGAACCCGCCTCTCGTCACGTTCAGGTCGCGGAAATGGTTATCGAGAAGGCGAAACGCCTGGTTGAGCACAAGAAAGACGTGATCATCCTGCTCGACTCCATTACCCGTCTGGCACGTGCTTACAACACCGTGGTTCCGGCTTCCGGTAAAGTACTGACCGGTGGTGTGGACGCCAACGCCCTGCACCGTCCGAAACGCTTCTTCGGTGCGGCACGTAACGTGGAAGAGGGTGGTAGCCTGACCATCATCGCAACGGCGCTGATCGATACCGGCTCCAAAATGGACGAAGTGATTTACGAAGAATTTAAAGGTACAGGTAACATGGAACTGCACCTTTCTCGTAAGATCGCTGAAAAACGCGTCTTCCCGGCAATCGACTACAACCGTTCCGGTACCCGTAAAGAAGAGCTGCTCACTACCCAGGAAGAGCTGCAGAAAATGTGGATCCTGCGCAAAATCATCCATCCAATGGGTGAAATCGACGCAATGGAATTCCTCATTAACAAACTGGCGATGACCAAAACGAACGACGATTTCTTCGACATGATGAAGCGCTCGTAACGTAAATAAAGCCTGTAAACGCCACGTTTTTACGTGGCGTTTTTCTTTTATGGATTATACGCTAGTACCATCTACTCCCAATTTTGACCGGTCAGTGCGACAATAAGATAATTCGCACAGTAAAAACATTAATAGCTTGAATAATAAGCAAATGGAATTGTAAGAGGTTTGCTTTATAACTTCAGGCTCAGCGCCTTGATGGTTATACTTCCTTGACTAACATTTGTTGAGAACATCCATTGTGAACCTACTTGATACGTTTACTGAACTAACCAGTATTTTCTTATTTACCACCTGCTTTTTGTTTCTGGCTCGTAAGGTGGCAAAATACCTGGGATTAGTGGATAAACCTAACTTCCGTAAGCGGCATCAAGGCATGATCCCTCTGGTTGGGGGAATTTCTGTTTTTGCAGGTATCTGCTTCACTTTTGCAATAGCTGATTATTACATTCCCCACGCCCGGTTGTACCTGGCATGTGCAACCGTTCTCGTCGTGGTCGGCGCTCTTGACGATCGTTATGACATTAGCGTCAAGATCCGTGCCTTCGTTCAGGCTGCTGTAGCCATCACCATGATGACATTCGCAAAGTTGCACCTGAGTAGCCTGGGTTATATTTTTGGCCTCTGGGAGATGGAGCTCGGCCCATTCGGTTATTTCCTGACGCTTTTTGCTGTGTGGGTTGCGATTAACGCATTTAACATGGTTGACGGTATTGATGGATTGCTGGGAGGACTGTCCTGCGTCTCATTTGCCGCAATAGGTTTCATTTTATGGTTCGACGGGCAATACAGCCTGGCTATGTGGTGTTTTGCCATGATTGCGGCGATCCTGCCATATATCATGTTAAATCTTGGCGCACTGGGTCGACGCTACAAAGTATTCATGGGCGATGCGGGTAGCACGTTCATCGGCTTTACTATCATTTGGATCTTGCTGGAAACCACTCAGGGTGACGTGCATCCCATTAGTCCTGTAACGGCATTGTGGATTATTGCCATCCCGTTAATGGATATGGTCGCGATTATGTATCGCCGGCTTCGTAAAGGGATGAGCCCTTTCTCTGCTGACCGTCAGCACATTCATCATTTGATCATGCGAGCCGGATTCACTTCCCGGCAGGCATTTGTGCTAATTACACTGGCGGCTGCTATTCTAGCGGGGATTGGTGTGACGGCGGAATATACACATTTTGTGCCTGAGTGGGCTATGTTGGTATTGTTCTTGCTAGCTTTTTCTCTCTATGGCTACTGCATTAAGCGCGCATGGAAAGTCGCGCGATTCATTAAACGTCTTAAGCGCAGGATGCGTCGTAACAGTGGCAAAAACACAACATTAACTAAGTAAAACCGGGACTATGATGACTCAACCGTTGGCGGGAGCGAAATCAGTGGTAACTGAGAATGAACTGGATATTCGGGGTTTGTTTCGCGTGTTATGGGCAGGCAAACTTTGGATTGCGGGGATCGCGCTGGGGTTTGCACTGTTAGCGCTGGCCTACACATTCTTTGCAAAACAGGAGTGGAGCGCCACGGCAATCACAGACAGACCAACGGTTAACATGCTCGGGGGGTACTATTCCCAGCAGCAATTCCTGCGAAACCTGGATATTAAAGCCAATCTCGCGACGCCGGACCAGGCTTCCGTTATGGATGAAGCCTATAAAGAGTTTGTGATGCAACTGGCTTCGTGGGATACACGCCGCGATTTCTGGTCCCAGACGGATTACTACAAGCAGCGTCGGGTTGATAACACCAAAGCCGATGCCGCGCTGCTGGACGATCTGATTAACAATGTTCAATTTATGCCGGGTGATGCGCTGCGTAACGTCAACGACAGCGTCAAGCTGATTGCAGAAACCGCGCCGGACGCCAACAATCTGTTGCGTCAGTACGTCGCGTTTGCCAGCCAGCGTGCCGCAAGCCATCTTAATGAAGAGCTGAAAGGCGCATGGGCAGCCCGCACAATCCAGATGAAGGCGCAGGTCAAACGCCAGGAGGAAGTGGCAAATGCCATTTTCGCCCGACGCATACATAACATTGAACAGGCGTTGAAAATTGCGGAGCAGCACAATATTTCCCGCTCTGAGACGGATGTCCCGGCAGATGAATTGCCTGACTCTGAAATGTTCCTGCTTGGTCGCCCAATGTTGCAGGCGCGTCTGGAAAATCTGCAGGCCGTTGGCCCTGATTTTGACCTCGACTACGATCAAAATCGCGCGATGCTGAACACGCTTAATGTCGGTCCCACGATGGACCCGCGTTTTCAGACCTATCGTTATTTGAGAACACCTGAAGAACCTGTAAAACGCGATAGTCCGCGCCGTGCATTCCTGATGATCATGTGGGGGATTGTGGGTGCACTCGCTGGTGCTGGTGTTGCGTTAACGCGTCGTCGCGCAAACTAAGAACGCCGTTTACGATGAAGGCCAGGGCCTTCATCGTCTAATCGAAGAGAATCGATGTGAAAGTACTTACCGTATTTGGCACCAGGCCGGAGGCCATTAAGATGGCGCCTCTGGTACATGCGCTGGCCAGCGACCCTGATATTGAAGCGAAAGTCTGCGTTACGGCCCAGCACCGTGAGATGCTCGACCAGGTCTTAACGCTCTTTTCCATCGTCCCGGATTACGACCTCAATATTATGAAACCGGGACAAGGATTGACGGAAATAACCTGCCGCATACTGCAAGGTCTCAAGCCGATCCTGGAGTCATTCCAGCCCGACGTTGTTCTGGTACATGGCGATACCACGACGACGATGGCAACAAGCCTGGCCGCTTTTTACCAGCGTATTCCCGTCGGCCATGTTGAGGCGGGCCTGCGTACCGGCAACCTTTATTCGCCGTGGCCAGAAGAGGCCAACCGTACGCTTACCGGCCATCTGGCAATGTACCATTTTGCCCCTACCGAGAACTCGCGTCAGAACCTGCTGCGCGAAAATATCGCCGACAACAAAATTTTTGTGACCGGCAATACGGTCATCGATGCGTTGATTTGGGTACGCGATCGCGTCCTGGCAAACAGCGATCTGCAGAAAGCGCTCGCAGCCCGCTATCCATTCCTGAATAACGGCAAAAAAACCATTCTGGTCACAGGCCATCGTCGCGAAAGCTTTGGCCGGGGTTTTGAGCAAATCTGTCACGCGCTGGCTGAAATTGCGGCGCAGAACGTCGATGTACAGATTGTCTATCCGGTCCACCTCAATCCTAACGTCAGCGAGCCGGTCAACCGCATCCTTGGCCATGTTGAAAACGTCCTGCTGATTGAACCGCAGGACTACCTGCCGTTTGTCTGGCTGATGAACCATGCCTGGCTAATCCTCACCGATTCCGGCGGCATTCAGGAGGAAGCACCGTCCCTCGGCAAGCCGGTGCTTGTGATGCGTGAAACGACTGAACGCCCGGAAGCGGTTAAAGCGGGTACCGTGCGTCTGGTCGGTACTGACGCGCAGCTCATCGTCGAAGAGGTGACGCGACTTCTGCATGATGATGACGCATATCAGACAATGAGCCGGGCCCATAATCCGTACGGAGATGGCCAGGCTTGTGGTCGTATTTTGCATGCACTTAAACACAATCGGGTATCGCTATGAGTTTTACTACCATCTCTGTCATTGGTCTTGGCTACATTGGCCTGCCCACCGCGGCGGCGTTTGCCTCTCGTCAGAAACAGGTTGTCGGTGTGGATATCAATGCACGGGCGGTGGAAACCATTAACCGCGGCGAAATTCATATTGTTGAGCCCGATCTGGACCGCGTGGTGAAAGAGGCCGTTGACGGCGGCTTCCTGCGTGCCAGCACGACGCCAGTGGAAGCGGATGCGTACCTGATCGCCGTCCCGACGCCTTTTAAAGGCGAGCACGAGCCCGATATGGTCTACGTCGAGGCGGCAGCGAAATCCATTGCCCCTGTGCTGAAGAAAGGGGCGCTGGTGATCCTGGAATCGACCTCGCCAGTGGGCGCCACCGAGCAGATGGCGCAATGGCTGGCCGACGCGCGTCCCGATTTAAGCTTCCCGCAACAGGCGGGAGAGCAGGCGGATATCAACATCGCCTACTGTCCGGAGCGAGTGCTGCCGGGCCAGGTCATGGTTGAGCTGATTAAAAACGATCGCGTTATTGGCGGTATGACCCCCGTCTGCTCGGAACGTGCCAGCACCCTGTACAAAATTTTCCTCGAAGGCGAATGCGTAGTCACCAACTCCCGCACCGCTGAAATGTGCAAGCTGACGGAAAACAGCTTCCGTGACGTGAATATCGCCTTTGCGAATGAGCTGTCGCTGATCTGCGCCGATCAGGGGATTAACGTCTGGGAATTGATTCGCCTGGCGAATCGCCATCCGCGCGTGAACATTCTTCAGCCGGGTCCGGGTGTGGGTGGACACTGTATCGCCGTCGATCCGTGGTTCATCGTGGCGCAGAATCCGGCGCAGGCGCGTCTGATCCGTACCGCGCGCGAAGTGAACGACAGCAAACCTCACTGGGTGCTCAACCAGGTCAAAGCCACGGTAGCCGATTGTCTGGCAGAGAGCGGCAAGCGTGCCAGCGAGCTGAAAATCGCCTGTTTTGGCCTGGCGTTTAAACCCAATATTGACGATTTGCGCGAAAGCCCGGCCATGGAAATTGCCGAGATGATCGCCGGGTGGCACAAGGGCGACACGCTGGTAGTTGAGCCGAATATCCATGAACTGCCGGCAAAACTGGCGGGACACTGCACGTTGACCTCCCTTGATGACGCGCTGGCAACGGCGGATGTGCTGGTGCTGCTGGTGGATCATAAAGAGTTTAAAGCGACGTCTGGTGATACCGTGCATCAACAGTATGTCGTTGATACCAAAGGCGTCTGGCGTTGAGTGAACTCCACGGCGTGCTTGAATCCCTTGAATGGGAAAGCACTTTTTTTGCACGCCCCTCGGCGATAGTGCGCTTGCGCGAGGATGCGCCTGCTCTGCAGGAAGCTGACTTCAGCGCCTGGCAGCGCGTGCAGGCTAAGATCCCGGCGGACCGCGCCGATTGGCTTGATGCGCTCCAGCAACACGGTTTTAAGCTGGTTGAAGGTGAGGCAGACCTGTCTATTGCCCTTACCCGACACGATGCGTGCGGGGCGGAACTTGCAACGGAACAGGATATCCCTGTGTTACGCCAGATGGCGGCTCAGGCATTTGCTCAGAGCCGCTTTCGTGCGCCCTGGTATGCACCTGATGACAGCGGACGTTTCTATGCCCAGTGGATTGAGAATGCGGTTAAAGGCACCTTTGACCACGTCTGTCTGGTATGTCGTGCCGCGGACGGTCAGATCCAGGGATTCGTTTCGCTGCGTAAGCTCAACGAGCGCGAGGCGCGTATTGGCTTATTGGCCGGACGCGGTATGGGGGCAAAACTCATGCAGGCTGCGCTGCACTGGGCGCAGCAGCAGCAGAGTGTGACGCTGCGGGTGGCTACCCAGATGGGCAACACCGCCGCGCTTAAACGTTATATTGCGAGTGGTGCCAACATCGACGCCACCGCCTACTGGTTATACAGGTGACAAGATGATTCCATTTAACGCCCCCCCCGTCGTCGGTACGGAACTCGACTATATGCAGTCTGCCATGGGCAGCGGCAAACTTTGCGGTGATGGCGGTTTCACCCGTCGCTGTCAGCAGTGGATGGAGCAGCGTTTTCGCAGCGCTAAAGTGCTGCTGACCCCGTCCTGTACGGCATCGCTGGAAATGGCGGCACTGCTGCTGGATATCCAGCCCGGCGATGAAGTGATCATGCCGAGCTATACCTTTGTCTCCACAGCAAATGCGTTTGTCCTGCGCGGAGCAAAAATCGTCTTTGTGGATATCCGTCCGGATACCATGAACATTGATGAGACGCTGATTGACGCGGCGATCACCGACAAAACGCGGGCGATCGTGCCGGTTCACTACGCGGGCGTAGCCTGTGAAATGGACACCATCATGGCGATCGCCAAAAAACATAACCTGTTTGTGGTGGAAGATGCCGCTCAGGGTGTGATGTCCACCTACAAGGGACGCGCGCTGGGCACTATCGGCCACATTGGCTGCTTTAGCTTCCACGAAACGAAAAACTACACGGCGGGTGGAGAAGGTGGCGCGACGCTGATCAACGACCCGGCGCTCGTGGAGCGTGCGGAAGTGATCCGTGAAAAAGGCACCAACCGCAGCCAGTTCTTCCGCGGTCAGGTGGATAAATACACCTGGCGTGATATTGGCTCAAGCTATCTGATGGCGGATCTGCAGGCGGCATATCTGTGGGCACAGCTGGAAGCGGCGGAGCGGATTAACCTTCAGCGCCTGTCCCTGTGGCAAACCTATTACGATGCACTTGAACCGCTGGCAAAAGCCGGGCGTATCGAGCTGCCAACTATTCCGGCTGATTGCGTTCACAATGCCCACATGTTCTACATCAAGCTTCGGGATAACGACGATCGCAGCCAGCTCATCGCCTGGCTGAAAGAAGCCGAAATTATGGCTGTCTTCCACTACATTCCGCTACATTCGAGCCCGGCAGGCGAGGCGTTCGGGGTGTTCGCCGGTGAAGACCGTTACACTACAAAAGAAAGTGAGCGTTTGCTTCGCTTGCCACTGTTCTACAACCTCGCGCCAGTTAACCAGCGTACGGTGATTAATACCCTTCTGAGTTATTTCGGCTGATATGTCTCTGGCAAAAGCATCGGTGTGGACCGCCGCGTCCACGCTTGTAAAGATTGGCGCCGGACTGCTGGTCGTCAAGCTGCTGGCCGTCTCATTCGGTCCTTCAGGCGTCGGGCTGGCGGGGAACTTCCGCCAGCTGGTGACCGTCCTTGGCGTGCTGGCCGGGGCCGGTATCTTCAACGGTGTGACCAAATACGTTGCTCAGTATCATGATGATGCGGCACAGCTTCGCAGGGTCGTCGGCACCGCGTCGGCGATGGTTACCGGGTTTTCGACCCTACTGGCTATCGTATTTTTGCTCGCGGCGGCCCCCATCAGTCAGGGATTATTTGGGCACACCCAGTATGAGGGGCTGGTGCGTCTGGTCGCATTGGTTCAGATGGGTATTGCCTGGGCAAACCTGCTGCTGGCATTGATGAAAGGCTTTCGTGATGCTGCCGGGAACGCGCTTGCGTTAATCCTGGGGAGCGTCATCGGCGTGATTGCCTATTACTTCTGCTACCGCCTGGGTGGCTATGAAGGGGCACTGCTCGGGCTGGCGCTGGTTCCGGCGCTGGTTGTCGTTCCTGCCGCGTTTATGCTGATGCGTCGGGGCGTTATCCCTCTGAGCTACCTCAAACCGCAATGGGACAAAGTGCTTGCCAGCCAGTTGGGTAAATTTACCCTGATGGCGCTCATCACTTCCGTCACGCTGCCGGTGGCTTACGTGATGATGCGAAACCTGCTGGCGGCGCATTATAGCTGGGATGAGGTAGGGATCTGGCAGGGCGTAAGCAGTATTTCCGACGCCTACCTACAGTTTATTACGGCTTCCTTCAGCGTTTATTTGCTGCCAACCTTATCGCGTCTGACGTCCAGGCAGGATATTACCCGTGAGATTTTCCGCTCGCTGCGCTTTGTGCTTCCCGCCGTGGCGGCGGCCAGTTTTACCGTCTGGCTATTGCGCGATGTCGCCATCTGGCTGCTTTTCTCAGCGAAGTTTACCGCCATGCGCGATCTGTTTGCCTGGCAACTGGTGGGCGATGTGCTGAAAGTGGGGGCTTACGTTTTCGGCTACCTGGTGATTGCGAAAGCCTCGCTGCGGCTGTATATCCTGGCGGAGATAAGCCAGTTTGGGTTACTGACGGCATTTTCACACTGGCTAATACCTTCGCATGGTGCGCTGGGGGCGGCTCAGGCCTATATGGCAACCTATATCGTTTATTTCGCTGCCTGTTGCGGCGTATTTTTATTGTGGCGTAAACGCGCATGACTGCACTGATTCACATCCTGGGATCGGATATCCCACACCATAACCAGACCGTTTTGCGGTTCTTTAACGATGAACTGGCACCGGGTAACCCTGATGCACGTGAGTTTATGGTTGCAGGTCAGGATAAGGGCCTGAGCGAGGCATTTCCGGCGCTGACTCTTCGCTTCTGGCCGGACAAGGCTGCGCTGGCGAAGGCGGTCATTGCCAAAGCCAAAGCGAATCGCCAGCAACGTTTCTTTTTCCACGGGCAGTTCAATACCGGCCTGTGGCTGGCCCTGCTCAGCGGGGGAATCAAACCTTCCCAGTGCAGCTGGCATATCTGGGGGGCGGATCTCTACGAAGTCTCACGCGGCTGGAAATTCCGCCTTTTCTATCCCCTGCGCCGCATGGCACAGGGCAGGGTGGGCTGCGTTTTTGCCACCCGTGGCGATCTCAACTATTTTGCGAAACAGCATCCGAACGTGCGCGGTGAGCTAATCTATTTCCCAACCCGCATGGATCCGGCGCTAAATACCCTGGCGAATGACACGGTTCGTGAAGGCAAGCTGACGATTCTGGTGGGAAATTCAGGCGACCGCAGTAACGAGCATGTTGCCGCGCTGCGGGCGGTACACCAGCAGTTTGGCGACACGGTGAACGTGGTCGTGCCGATGGGTTATCCGGCCAATAACGACGCCTACATCAACGAGGTTCGCCAGCAGGGTCTTACGCTTTTTAGCCCTGAGAATCTTCAAATCCTCAGTGAAAAGCTGGCGTTTGATGAATACCTTACGCTGCTAAGAAAATGCGATCTCGGCTATTTTATCTTTGCGCGTCAGCAGGGGATAGGTACGTTGTGTCTGCTGATCCAGGCGGGGGTGCCGTGCGTGCTCAACCGTGACAACCCATTCTGGCAGGATATGGTTGAACAGCATATTCCGGTGCTGTTTACCTCAGACGTGCTGAACGTTGAGGTGGTACGGGAAGCCCAACGCCAGCTCACGCTGGTGGATAAAAACAGTATCGACTTTTTCAGTCCGAACTATCTCACGCCGTGGCACCGTGCGCTGCGTATCGCGTCAGGAGAGAAAGCATGAGTCAGTTGCAATTCAGCGGCTTACTGGTTGTCTGGCTTCTGAGCACGCTGTTTATCGCCACCCTCACCTGGTTTGAATTCCGCCGGGTGCGCTTCAACTTTAACGTATTCTTCTCGTTACTGTTTCTGCTGACCTTCTTTTTCGGCTTTCCGCTGACCAGCATTCTGGTTTTCCGGTTTGACGTGAGCGTCGCGCCGCCGGAAATCTTGCTCCAGGCGCTTCTGGCGGCGACCTGTTTCTATGCGGTTTACTACGTCACCTACAAAACGCGGCTGCGTTCAGCCAGGGCCACTGCATCACGCCGGGCGCTCTTTACCATGAATCGGGTGGAGACCCACCTGACATGGGTGATATTGATGGCTATCGCCCTGGTCAGTGTCGGGATCTTCTTTATGCATAACGGCTTCCTGCTGTTTAAGCTCAACTCCTACAGCCAGATTTTTTCGGCTGAAGTTTCGGGCGTGGCGTTAAAGCGATTCTTCTACTTCTTTATCCCGGCGATGCTGGTGATTTTCTTCCTGCGACAGGACAGTAAAGCGTGGCTGTTCTTCCTGGTCAGTACCGTCGCGTTCGGTATCCTGACCTACATGATTGTGGGCGGTACGCGTGCCAATATCATCATTGCTTTCGCTATCTTCTTGTTTATCGGCATTATCCGCGGCTGGATCTCGCTGTGGATGCTGGTGGCGGCAGGGGTGTTTGGCATTGTGGGGATGTTCTGGCTGGCGCTGAAGCGCTACGGGATGAACGTGGCGGGCGATGAGGCGTTTTACACGTTCCTCTACCTGACGCGCGATACCTTCTCGCCGTGGGAAAACCTGGCCTTGCTGCTGCAAAACTACGACAAGATTGATTTCCAGGGGCTTGCGCCGATTGTTCGCGACTTCTATGTCTTTATCCCGAGCTGGCTATGGCCGGAGCGCCCTGGCGTGGTGCTCAATACCGCGAACTATTTTACCTGGGAAGTGTTAAACAATCATTCGGGTCTGGCGATCTCGCCAACGCTGATCGGCTCCCTGGTGGTGATGGGCGGCGGCTGGTTTATCCTGCCTGGTGCGGTTGTCGTAGGGCTGATTATTAAATGGTTCGACTGGCTTTACCTGCGCGGTATTGAAGAGACGAACCGCTACAAAGCGGCCATTTTGCACAGTTTCTGCTTTGGTGCCATTTTCAATATGATCGTTCTGGCGCGTGAAGGTCTGGATTCATTCGTTTCGCGCGTGGTGTTCTTCATGGTCGTTTTCGGCATCAGCCTGTTACTGGCCAAATTGCTGTACTGGCTGTTTGACAGTGCAGGGCTTGTTCACAAGCGCGGGCAACAGGGCAGCACAACGCTGTCGCAAGTTTAAGAAAGGATAGTCATGACGGATAAAACTTCTGCACCGCGTTATGCGCTTCGTGGTTTGCAGCTTATTGGCTGGCGCGATATGCAGCACGCGCTGGATTTTCTTTTTGCCGATGGTCAGATGAAATCCGGTACGCTGGTTGCCATCAATGCAGAAAAGATGCTGGCGGTGGAAGATAACGCCGAAGTCAAAAGCCTGATTGAAGCGGCTGAATTTAAATACGCGGACGGGATTAGCGTGGTCCGATCTATCCGTAAAAAGTTTCCTGGCGCTAATGTTTCCCGCGTGGCGGGGGCCGATCTCTGGGAGCATCTTATGGCCCGCGCGGGCGCGGAGGGGACGCCAGTCTTCCTGATTGGCGGTAAGCCCGAAGTGCTGGCACAGACCGAAGAGAAACTGCGTCGTCAGTGGAATGTTAATATTGTCGGCAGTCAGGATGGTTACTTTAAGCCTGAAGATCGGCAGGCCTTGTTTGCACGCGTTCGCGACAGCGGGGCAAAAATTGTCACCGTGGCGATGGGTTCCCCGCGACAGGAAATCCTGATGCGCGACTGTCGGCTGGTCAGCCCGGATGCCCTCTATATGGGCGTAGGAGGCACCTACGACGTCTTTACCGGCCACGTTAAGCGTGCACCGACGGTCTGGCAAAATATGGGGCTGGAATGGCTCTACCGCCTGCTTTCACAACCCACCCGCATTAAACGGCAGATTCGTCTGCTTCGCTACCTCGCCTGGCACTACACCGGGAAAATGTAATCAAAATGTAGCGCGATATGCTGTTCGCGCTGCAACTCGCCTGCAAAACTGCTGATAATTTGTGCAATGCATTCATTTTTTTTATGCATCGTTTGCCATTTGGTCGATTTTAAGAAACCATTCGCTCCGTATTTTAGTCCCCCTAAAAAACAATACCCGGTATTAAGCCGGGAAACAGCAAACACAATCGAGGATCTATGGCAGAGAAACAACCGGAGCTACAGCGTGGGCTGGAAGCTCGTCATATCGAACTGATCGCGCTGGGCGGCACTATCGGCGTGGGCCTGTTTATGGGCTCCGCAAGCACCCTTAAATGGGCAGGCCCTTCCGTATTACTGGCGTATATCATCGCCGGGCTGTTTGTTTTCTTCATCATGCGCTCAATGGGCGAAATGCTCTTTCTGGAACCCGTAACCGGATCTTTTGCCGTTTACGCGCACCGTTATATGAGCCCGTTCTTCGGCTACCTGACAGCCTGGTCCTACTGGTTTATGTGGATGGCGGTGGGCATCTCTGAAATCACCGCGATAGGGGTCTATGTCCAGTTCTGGTTCCCGGACATGGTCCAGTGGATACCGGCGCTGATTGCCGTGGGGCTGGTGGCGCTGGCAAACCTGGCCGCGGTGCGCCTGTACGGTGAATTCGAGTTCTGGTTTGCGATGATCAAAGTGACCACCATCATCGTGATGATTGTGATTGGTCTGGGCGTGATTTTCTTTGGCTTTGGCAACGGTGGGCACGCCATCGGCTTTGGCAACCTGACTGAACACGGCGGCTTCTTCGCTGGCGGCTGGAAGGGCTTCCTGACAGCGCTGTGTATCGTGGTGGCTTCATATCAGGGTGTGGAGCTGATCGGTATTACTGCCGGTGAAGCGAAAAACCCGCAGGTCACGCTGCGCAGCGCGGTGGGCAAAGTGCTGTGGCGCATCCTGATTTTCTATGTGGGCGCGATCTTTGTTATCGTGACCATCTTCCCGTGGAATGAAATTGGCACGACCGGAAGCCCGTTCGTTTTAACCTTTGCGAAGATTGGTATTACCGCAGCAGCAGGCATCATCAACTTTGTGGTTTTGACGGCGGCACTCTCTGGCTGTAACAGCGGGATGTACAGCTGTGGCCGTATGCTCTACGCGCTCTCGAAAAATAACCAGCTACCTGTGGCGATGAGTAAAATATCACGTGCGGGTGTGCCGGTTGCGGGGGTCGCGGTATCCATTGTAATTCTGCTGATTGGCTCATGCCTGAATTACATCATTCCTAATCCGCAGCGTGTGTTTGTTTACGTCTACAGTGCCAGCGTGCTGCCGGGTATGGTGCCGTGGTTTGTCATTCTCATCAGCCAGCTGCGTTTCCGTCATGCACATAAAAAAGCGATCGCCAGCCATCCGTTCCGCTCGATCCTGTTCCCATATGCGAACTATTTAACGATGGCGTTCCTGATTTGCGTATTAATTGGAATGTACTTTAATGAAGATACCCGCATGTCGCTGTTTGTCGGGCTAATCTTCCTGGCGGCAGTGACGGCCGCGTATAAGCTTTTTGGCCTGGGTCGCCGCGGCACCACGCACAAAGTGGAGGAATAAGCGGCAAAATGTGCAAACCATAACCAAACGCGCATTTTTTTCAAAAAAGCACTAGACAGCGGGGACGGAGGTACGTAATATCCAGCCCCGCAACGGCGCTAAGCGCCCGTAGCTCAGCTGGATAGAGCGCTGCCCTCCGGAGGCAGAGGTCTCAGGTTCGAATCCTGTCGGGCGCGCCATTTTAGTCCCGGCGCTAGAGCTGCGGTGGTCTGAGAAGTAGTCAGTACCGCGTGAAAGAATACAGTGGTGGCTATAGCTCAGTTGGTAGAGCCCTGGATTGTGATTCCAGTTGTCGTGGGTTCGAATCCCATTAGCCACCCCATTATTGAAAGAGTTGTGAATTGCGAAGGTGGCGGAATTGGTAGACGCGCTAGCTTCAGGTGTTAGTGTCCTTAGGATGTGGGGGTTCGAGTCCCCCCCCTCGCACCACGACTTTTTAAATGAATTGAACTAAAAATTCAAAAAGCAGTACATCGGCGAGTAGCGCAGCTTGGTAGCGCAACTGGTTTGGGACCAGTGGGTCGGAGGTTCGAATCCTCTCTCGCCGACCAATTTTGAACCCCGCTTCGGCGGGGTTTTTTGTTTTCTGTGATGTTTATTTCCTGTAGTGATTCCCCGACAGCGCCCTTTTTCAGTGTCGCGATTCAGCGACATGTAATCCGTTGAAAGTAATAAAAATATTTATTTAGGGGCTTTACTGTCTCTTTCTGACGACATATTTCTGCATTTAGCGATACGTTATGAAGCTTCAGACAGTGCTTTACAGCATAATTTCCTTTTATCTTAAAATGTTGCGTCATGTAAACGTTTTGCGTGTAACTCTGGCACGTTACGTGCAATAATATACGTGTAGATGCTCATTCCATCTCTTATGTTCGCCTTAGTGCCTCATAAACTCAGGAATGACGCAGAGCCATTTACGGTGCTTATCGTCCACTGACAGATGTCGCTTCGGCCTCATCAGACACCATGGACATAACGTTGAGTGAAGCACCAAATATGTTGTCTTACAGACCTGTTTTAACGCCTGCTTTTATAGCAGGCGTTTTTTTATGCCTTATTCCTGATAAAAGCGCATGATGAGAGCAACTATCAGCAGAGCCGCTGACGAAACCATATATAGCGCCTGTACTGAGCCAACCTCGGAAGCCACCACAGCTGCAATGCCAGTGAAAAGTGAGGCGCTGAGCGTTTGCCAGCGCCAGGCTTTACCGCTGGCAACAGCGATTTGCCTGGCCTGAAAATGGCTGAGCATGCCAAACGTACCCGCTGCAAAAAGCACGTTTGAGGCCAGATGTGCGACAAAGATCATCCCAGGCGCATAACCTGCCCAGTTGGCCATAAACGGCAGCATTCCATAAGCGGCCAGAAAGATGCCAAGGCAAAGTAATAATCGCGGCGTACGAGCCGCAAAACGCGCCAGACTGTCTCTTTTAAGCAGCAAAGGGCCGCAAAGCTGCCCCATGCTCCTCGCAAAAAGCAGGGGCAGAGCAAGGCCAGCCGCATCCTGAGGGCGTAGCTGCTGGGCCAGTGCCGGAAGAAGTGCCATAGCGGGTGACCCGACAGCGGCCAGCGCAGGCAAAATGAGCAAGCTGCGTTTCTGCCGAACGGTCAATGTCTGCCAGCGCAATTTCGTAGAAACCCCCTTTTCTTCAGGGGCGGCGTGTGGAGCTGGTGAAAACAGGCGTTCCGCCAGCCATAACATGACCAGCGACCCGAGGAAACTGATGGCATCAATGGTCAGCAAGGCGAGCACGGGCATCTTCTGAAAAAGCACCACGCCCAGCCCGGTACCTAATAGCACCTGAGACGCAAAAATAACATTTTCCAGACAGGTGGCGGCAGGCAGTTCCGTTTCGCTGAGGCCGCGCTTGAAGAGCAACGTCAGGGCGGGCCAGCTCATCCCGCTGAGTAGCGCTTCGGTGGATTGCACGGCGAGTAACGCGACAACGCTATGATAACCCACGCCAAGCAGGGGAAAGAGCAGGGCAAGTAAGCCGAGTCCTTCGGTCAATATCAGCAGGGATATCGGAGAATAGCGCGAGCATAGCCTTTCACCGATCATGCTGCCGAAAAACCCTGGTACCGTGGCGAAAAGAAAGGCGAGGGTAAGCAGGGCTGGCGGGGCTGACCACGCTAACAGCAGCCCGAAGACTACAACCTGGGTTAACCCATTTCCCAGTGAAGAGAAGATAAAAGCACAGGCAAGCAGGCGCAGCCAGCGATGGCAGCGCAGCGCTACAATAAGCGCATACAAAAGCGAGTTCATGACGATTTCCTTTCAGAAACGATTTAGTCCACGCGCAATTCGCGCATGTGCGAAAAAAAGTTAATGAAAAGGCATCGTTACATTGGCGGGTTCGTTTGTGGCTTGAGGTGTAAAGAATGTAGCAGGAGAAAAGCGATAAAAAAAGGAGGCCGTCTGGCCTCCCTGTTAATTACTGCTGCGTGCCGTTGTTCTGCAACGTCAACAGCAACCCATCTCGCCGCATGGCAGCAGCCTCTTCTGGCTTATGCTGTTTGTCGAGCGTATCGGCAAGCCACGCGTAGTCATAGGCGTCCGGACGCTGTTTCAGTGCCGCACGGAAGGCGAGGCTCGCCTCCTGCCATTCGCCGTGCTTCATCAGCGACTGGCCCAGCGTGCTCCACAGCAGCGGGCGGTCACCGACGGTTTTGATCTGCTGACGCAGCACTTTCTCGACTTGCTCTGGGTTATTGGTTTTCAGGCGCGGGATCACCATGACCAGACGATCGTCGTACTGGCGCTTGAGACCGTCGAGGAGGATCTCCTGGGCGGTGTCATGATCGTCACATTCAATAAGATGTTCCGCCATCGCCACCTGCAGAGGAACCTGCTGACGCGTTTTCCGGCTCTGGTTTTTCCACCACGTCTTCAGGCCGTCGCTACCCAGGTCGGCGCGTGCCTGATCCATCAGGCCAATCCATGCCAGACGCTGAAGCTCGTCACGATGCTCGTCATCACCCACTTCGGCCTTCGCCATTGACGGAATGATGTCCAGCAGCGAGCCCCACGCACCGGTACGAATATAAGCCTGTTCGGCAAGACGCAGAACTTCAGGATGGCGGGGAGCAATTTCCAGCAGGCGGTCAATGCCATGGCGCGCCGCATGGTTCTCATTGCGTGCCAGCTGCAGACGAACGCGGGTGATCTCCACCGGAATCGGGTCACCGGAAGCCAGTTCTGACGCACGTTCCAGATGCTGATTCGCACGGGCTTCATCACCGCGCTGCTGCGCTGCTTCGGCAGCCAGAAGATAGTTCACCACCGGCTGTTCTGCATGGTCGGCATTTTTCGACATCAGCTTTTCAACCTGCTGATAATCGCCTTCGGCGAGCTTAAGCAGCGCCTGCTCGGTTTGCTTACGCGCACGACGACGCTTGCGGCCAACGAACCAGCCGCGCGTATGCGCGCCGGTACGGAAAATACGGCGCAGGATCCATTCGACTGCCAGCAGTACTACGACGCCGAGGATCAGAATAATCACCAGACCCGTTACGCTGGTTTCGATGTTGTAATTATCGGTCTGGATCAGAACGTATCCCTGATGACCGGCAAGCATCGGTCCCAGGACGATCCCGGCGATCAACAAAATGAAGAGTAAGAG
This sequence comes from Enterobacter cloacae complex sp. IR53030, assembly GCF_049238365.1. NCBI lineage: Bacteria > Pseudomonadati > Pseudomonadota > Gammaproteobacteria > Enterobacterales > Enterobacteriaceae > Enterobacter > Enterobacter cloacae complex sp. IR53030. The sequence goes on along the minus strand of NZ_JBMKHA010000022.1, from coordinate 54,396 downwards.
AACTTTTAGCATCATTACTCTCCTTGTGGCGCGCTTTCAGGCGCTGGCGCTGGTGCCGCTCCGCCTGTTTGCTCTGCCGGAACGCCCGGCTGTGCCAGCAGGTTACGCACGCGCGTCTGCATCAGTTTCTCCAGTATCGGCTGGCTGGCCAGCTTATCCGGTACGTTCATCGTGATGTTCTGCTGGCTCAGCTTGTCGATGTCTTCGAGGAAAGCGGTGGTCGTCGCGTCATCGGTATTGTAATACGCACGCACCCACGTCGAGACGTTATCCAGCGCCTGTTTGTAGGTCTCTTCCTGATGACGCGGCACAGCCTGAGCCGCCACCAGCAGGCGGGAACGGATGTTTTCGCGCAGATAGATATCCTGATTCGGCGCTAACAGCGGTACAGCGGTTTCATCGCGACGACGGATGGTGATAAAGCTGTCCATAAAGTTCTGCCAGCTTTTCTGCAGGTTAATGCGCCATTCGCTCAGAGAGCTGGAAAGCTCGGTACCGTCGGAATCCATGGGGAAGTCGTCGTCGTTGTTATCCGCCAGCTGCAGGTTATCAATCTGATTCGAAAGCTGGTTCACCTTGAGGATAATGCCGTCGTAATCCACCTGCGAAACGGCGGAAAGACTCGCGATATCTTCGGTGATCGCGCGACGTGCGGTAATGAGGCTGGGATCGTTCATGTCTGCCAGGCTTGCATCGGCGCTTTTCAGCAGTGCGGCGGCGGTGGTAACGTCCTGGTCGCTCCAGAGCTTACGCCCGGCGAGTTTTACGAGGAAATCGGCCTGAGAGAGCAGCCAGGTTTTGGCATCGGTACCGGAAATCGTGGCGACTTTCTGCTGTACTTCGTCCAGTTGTTTGGTCAGCTCTTGCTGTTTGCTGTTTGCCTCGGCCAGCGCGGCAGCCTGCTGCTTAATCACCGCTTCCAGCTCGGTTTTCTGCGTTTCCTGCGCTTTTTGCAGGGAGGTAAGCTGATTGACCAGCGTATCGCTGGTGGCCGTCTGGTTAGCGCCCTGTTGCTTCACAAGGCCGTACAGGCCAACACCTGCCGCCAGTGCAATGGCGATGGCAATTGCGCTCAGCGCGAGGCTGGTTTTGTTGCTGCCGTTTTTCTTCTCAGCGGTTTTCTCAGTCGTCTCTGGCTGTGGCGTGGTGTCCACAGTCTCCCTGGTCTCTTCAACCACGGCGGAGGATTTTTCGTGTTCCGTCATTATGGCTTCCCATTTGAGAGTTATTGTAATGCGCGCAGCAGCGCATCGTTGTCGGCGTTATCAGCGATCCGAATATCCTGCCAGCCCAGTTCCCGGGCGAGGTTCGCCAGACGCTCACTGACGACCAGAAGCCGACAGCGGAGTAACCAGTTTTCGCGATACCAATGCGGTATCAGCGACCAAAGCTGTTGTAACATTTCACCGCTGGTGACCACCAGCGTATTAATGCCGCGCGCGTGCCAGCGCATCGCTTCTTCCGCGCCATCGTAGTGCTTTGCGCAACGCTGATAGCACTCAACGAACGTCACGTCGGCACCCCGTTCACGCAGCGTTTCGCCCAGCAGCTCGCGGCCACCATTGCCGCGCAAAATGAGCGCGCGCTTTCCGGCAATAGTTTGTAATTCAGGTAATTGTAGCAAGACTTCGCTAATTTCCCGATCTAACGGGTAGCGAACATCAGCGCCGCTTACGGTATGCAGCGCCAGCGCCGTTGAGCGACCAATGGCGAAATAGCGTGGGGCAGTTGTCCAGGACAAACTTTGCTGTTGCAGCTGGGCGTTGGCGAATTCCACGGCATGTTGCGACAACGCAAACAACAGATCGCCTTCCTGCAGGGTATTTATCCGATCGGCGAGCGCAGAGAGCTCGCGACCGGGGGAGAATTCAATCAGCGGAAAACTCCAGGCCACCTGCCCCAGTGTGCGCAGACGGCTCACTAACTGCTCTCCTGCGGGAGAAGGGCGGGTGACAAGAATACTCATGCAGGGGGTTCTCCGTTATAGACCTCAGCCAGGATTTCACGCGCGCCGTTATTCAGCAGCTCTTCCGCCAGCGACACGCCAAGCTGTTCGGCATCTTGCGGATTGCCACGACGTTCGCCGCGTACCATCTGTGAACCGTCCGGGGCACCCACCAGCGCGCGCAGCCAGAGTTTCCCTTCGGTTAATTCAGCATAGCTGCCAATCGGCACCTGGCATCCGCCTTCGAGGCGGGTATTCATCGCCCGCTCGGCTTTTACGCGGATAGCGGTCTCGTCATGGTTCAGCGGCGCGAGCAGTTCGCGCGTACGCACATCGTCCAGACGGCACTCAATGCCGACGGCACCCTGGCCCACGGCCGGCAGCGACAGTTCTGGTGGTAGCGCCACGCGAATGCGTTCCTCCAGCCCCAGACGCTTCAGTCCAGCGACGGCAAGAATAATGGCATCGTATTCACCGTTATCCAGTTTGCCCAGGCGTGTGCCGACGTTGCCGCGCAGCGAGCGGATGATCAGGTCAGGGCGACGCTCCGCCAACTGACACTGACGGCGTAAACTGGAGGTGCCAACTACGCTACCTTCGGGCAACGCATCGAGCGAGTCATAGCGGTTAGAGACAAACGCATCACGCGGATCTTCGCGCTCGCAGATGGTCACCAGCCCCAGCCCTTCCGGGAACTCGACGGGCACATCTTTCATGGAGTGCACGGCGATATCGGCGCGGTTCTCAAGCAATGCCAGTTCCAGTTCTTTGACAAACAGGCCCTTGCCGCCCACCTTCGCCAGTGGCGTATCCAGGATCACGTCACCGCGCGTGACCATCGGCACCAGCTCGACGCGCAATCCATTGTGGCAGGCTTCAAGGCGCTGCTTAACATAATGTGCCTGCCAGAGCGCGAGAGGGCTTTGGCGTGTGGCAATTCTCAAAACATTGTCTAACATGCTTGTTACCGTCATTATCAATCGCTAACCATCCTAACATTGTTGACTCTGGGATGGCAGTTTTACGGTTGATGAAGCGCGAGAGGGACACGGTGGCGTATTGGCCAGCCATAGCCGTATTCAGGAATTTACACGTACAGAACGGTGCTACACTTGTATGTAGCGCATCTTTCTTTACGGTCAACCGGCAAGGTGTTAAATTGATCACGTTTTAGACCATTTTTTCGTCGGTACCACCATAATGATAAGGGCGAAAAAAGGGTAACGGTTATCTTTTTGAAATACTGCGGGCTCGCGGTTATTCGTGTTTTGAATGGCTTACGACACCCGGAAACATCAGGCGATACGTCTTGTACCTCTATATTGAGACTCTGAAACAGAGACTGGATGCCATAAATCAATTGCGCGTGGATCGCGCGCTTGCTGCCATGGGCCCTGCTTTCCAGCAGGTATACAGTCTGCTGCCGACATTATTGCACTATCACCATCCGCTGATGCCTGGGTACCTTGACGGTAACGTTCCCAGAGGCATTTGTCTTTTCACGCCTGATGAAACCCAACAGCATTATCTGAACGAGCTGGAACTCTACCGCGGCATGCCGCCGCAGGAATCACCGACAGGTGAATTGCCGATTACCGGCGTTTACACGATGGGGAGTACCTCATCGGTAGGGCAAAGCTGTTCTTCAGACCTGGATATCTGGGTCTGCCATCAATCCTGGCTCGATAACGAAGAGCGGCAGCTGCTGCAGCGTAAATGCAGCCTGCTGGAGAGCTGGGCCGCGTCGCTTGGCGTGGAAGTGAGCTTCTTCCTGATTGATGAAAACCGTTTCCGCCATAACGAAAGCGGCAGTCTGGGTGGTGAAGACTGCGGCTCGACTCAGCACATCTTATTGCTGGATGAATTTTATCGTACTGCTGTGCGTCTGGCCGGGAAGCGTATTCTGTGGAATATGGTGCCGTGCGATGAAGAAGAGAATTATGACGACTACGTCATGTCGCTTTATTCGCAGGGCGTTCTGACGCCAAACGAGTGGCTGGATCTGGGCGGCCTTAGCTCCCTGTCCGCAGAAGAGTACTTTGGCGCTAGCCTCTGGCAGCTCTATAAGAGCATTGATTCACCGTACAAAGCGGTGTTGAAAACGCTGTTGCTTGAAGCCTACTCCTGGGAATACCCCACGCCGCGTCTGCTGGCGAAAGATATCAAGCAGCGCCTGCACGATGGTGAGATTGTCTCCTACGGGCTTGATGCCTACTGCATGATGCTGGAACGCGTTACCGAATACCTGAAAGCCATTGATGACTCCACGCGTCTTGACCTGGTGCGTCGATGTTTTTATCTCAAAGTTTGTGAAAAACTGAGCCGCGAGCGCGCCTGTGTGGGCTGGCGTCGTGAAGTGGTCAGCCAGTTAGTGAAAGAGTGGGGATGGGACGAAGCGCGTCTGTCCATGCTCGACAACCGCGCTAACTGGAAAATCGATCAGGTGCGTGAAGCGCATAACGAACTGCTTGATGCGATGATGCAAAGCTACCGTAACCTGATCCGCTTTGCGCGCCGCAACAACCTTAGCGTCTCCGCCAGCCCGCAGGACATTGGCGTACTGACCCGTAAGCTCTATGCCGCGTTTGAAGCGCTGCCGGGCAAAGTCACCCTGGTGAACCCGCAGATTTCGCCTGACCTGTCAGAACCGAACCTGACCTTTATCTATGTACCGCCGGGCCGCGCAAACCGCACCGGGTGGTATCTGTACAACCGTGCGCCTAGCATGGACTCGATCATCAGCCATCAGCCGTTGGAATATAACCGCTACCTGAACAAACTGGTGGCCTGGGCGTGGTTTAACGGTCTGCTGACTTCACGCACCCGCCTGTTTATCAAGGGCAACGAGGTCGTCGATTTAGCCAAGCTGCAGGAGATGGTGGCGGATGTTTCGCACCACTTCCCACTGCGTCTGCCTGCGCCAACGCCGAAAGCGCTCTACAGCCCCTGTGAAATTCGCCATCTGGCGATTATCGTCAACCTGGAATACGACCCGACGGCAGCTTTCCGTAATCAGGTAGTCCATTTTGACTTCCGCAAACTGGACGTCTTCAGCTTTGGCGAACAGCAAAACTGTCTGGTGGGCAGCGTGGATCTGCTGTACCGCAACTCGTGGAATGAAGTGCGTACTCTGCATTTCAACGGCGAGCAGGCGATGATCGAAGCGCTGAAAACTATTCTGGGCAAAATGCACCAGGACGCTGCGCCGCCAGACAGCGTCGAAGTGTTCTGCTACAGCCAGCACCTGCGCGGTTTGATTCGTACCCGCGTGCAGCAGCTGGTCTCCGAGTGCATCGAGCTGCGTCTCTCCAGTACCCGTCAGGAAACCGGGCGCTTTAAAGCGCTGCGCGTCTCCGGCCAGACCTGGGGGCTGTTCTTTGAACGTCTGAATGTATCGGTACAGAAGCTGGAAAACGCCATTGAGTTTTACGGGGCGATTTCACATAACAAGCTGCATGGACTGTCGGTCCAGGTGGAAACCAACCACGTCAAACTGCCACAGGTGGTGGACGGCTTTGCGAGTGAAGGGATTATTCAGTTCTTCTTCGAAGAGTCGGGCGACGATGCCGGGTTTAACATTTACATTCTGGATGAGACCAACCGCGCCGAGGTGTATCACCATTGTGAAGGTAGCAAAGAGGAGCTGGTGCGCGACGTCAGCCGTTTCTACTCTTCTTCACATGACCGCTTCACCTATGGCTCCAGCTTTATCAACTTCAACCTGCCGCAGTTCTATCAGATTGTGAACGTTGATGGGCGAGCGCAGGTGATCCCGTTCCGTACGCAGGCAATTACCCCTGCGGTGCCCGCAAACCAGGATACCGCACCGCTGTTGCAGCAGTATTTCTCCTGATTTCGTGATCCCGGTGGCGGCTACGCCTTACCGGGCCTACAACAGCCCGAACCCGTAGGCCGGGTAAGCGCAGCGCCACCCGGCAACAAAACTACCTGAAACTGACGGTCTCACCCGCCTGCGCCGTCGCTGCCTGCTCCAGCAAATCCCAGAACGTTTCGCCGCTGCGGTCGCAAATCCATTCCCCGTCTTTCAGATCGAAATGATATCCGCCCTGTTTTGCGGCCAGCCAGACCTGGTGAAGCGGTTCCTGGCGGTTAATAATAATTTTGCTGCCGTTTTCGAAGCTCAGGGTCAGAATGCCGCCGTTGATTTCACAATCGATATCGCTGTCGCCGTCCCAGTCGTCGAGACGTTCTTCGATGGTCATCCACAGGGTGTCTGCAAGGCGATGGAATTCACTGTCGTTCATGGTTTTGTTCCTGTTTTTCGTGATGCCGGCAGTATAACGCTAAATAATTCCCGTTGCAGGAAAGCGGCAAACTCTTGCTTTTGTGTCTTCTCCTGCGATGATAGAAACAGATTTGAACTTACGGGCAACTTTATAATGAAAAACGCTTTCCGAACGCTTGCCGTTCTCATCACCCTGTTTAGCCTGACGGGCTGCGGACTGAAGGGACCACTCTACTTCCCACCTGCGGATAAAACCGCGCCGCCGCCGACGAAACCCGTCCAAAGTGGCATTGAGTCTACCACGCCAAATACTAACGATCGTGGCGACAACGGTGGCCCGACTCAGGTTAATCTCTGACGACAACGTTCTGTACCCGCGCAATGGAGCAAATGATGCAGTTCTCTAAAATGCATGGCCTTGGCAACGATTTTATGGTCGTCGACGCGGTAACGCAGAATGTGTTTTTCTCCCCGGAACTTATCCGTCGCCTGGCGGATCGGCATCTGGGCGTGGGGTTTGATCAACTGCTGGTGGTTGAGCCGCCATACGATCCCGACCTCGATTTCCACTACCGTATTTTTAACGCGGACGGCAGCGAGGTTAACCAGTGCGGCAACGGTGCGCGCTGTTTTGCCCGCTTTGTCCGCCTGAAAGGGCTGACCAACAAGCGCGATATTCGCGTCAGTACGGCCAACGGCCGCATGGTGCTCAGCGTCACCGATGACGAACTGGTGCGCGTGAACATGGGCGAGCCTAACTTCGAACCCTCTGCCGTGCCGTTTCGCGCAAACAAAGCGGAAAAGACCTATATTATGCGTGCGGCCGAGCAGACAGTATTGTGCGGCGTCGTCTCGATGGGTAATCCGCACTGCGTGATTCAGGTAGATGATGTGGAAACCGCCGCGGTTGAAACGCTCGGTCCGGTGCTGGAAGGCCACGAGCGTTTTCCGGAGCGGGCGAACATCGGTTTCATGCAGGTGGTGAAGCGTGAGCACATCCGCCTGCGGGTTTACGAGCGCGGCGCGGGCGAAACCCAGGCCTGCGGTAGCGGTGCGTGTGCGGCCGTGGCGGTCGGCATCTCACAGGGGCTACTCGCCGAAGAGGTTCGCGTCGAGTTACCGGGCGGTCGGCTTGATATCGCCTGGAAAGGACCGGGTCATCCACTGTATATGACTGGCCCGGCGGCACATGTCTATGACGGGTTTATCCATCTATGAAACAACCAGGGGAAGAACTGCAGGAAACAGTGACGGAACTGGACGACAGAGCTGTTGCGGATTATCTGCTGCGCAATCCTGAGTTTTTTATTCGCAATGCACGCGTCGTCGAAGAGATGCGCGTGCCGCATCCGGTTCGCGGGACCGTGTCGCTGGTCGAATGGCACATGGCGCGCTCGCGCAACCACATCAATCAGCTAGAAGAGAACATGACGCTGCTGATGGAACAGGCCAGCACCAACGAAAGCCTGTTCTATCGTTTGCTGCATCTGCAGGCGCGTCTGGCCTCGGCACACAGCCTTGATGAGTTCCTTAGCCGCTTCCACCGCTGGGCGCGTGAGCTTGGGCTGGCGGGTGCAACGATTCGTCTTTTTCCTGACCGCTGGCGCATTGGCGCACCGTCCGGGTTTACCCATCTGGCGCTCAGTCGTCAGGCGTTTGAACCGCTGCGCATTCAGCGTCTGGGCCATGCGCATCACTATCTGGGGCCGCTGAACGGGCCTGAACTGCTGGTGGTATTACCGGAAGCGAAGGCGATTGGCTCGGTGGCGATGTCGCTGATGGGACGCGATGGCGATCTGGGCGTCATGTTATTTACCAGCCGCGACGCGCACCACTACGAGCAAGGCCAGGCCACGCACCTGCTGCAGGAGATCGCCCTGATGCTGCCCGAACTGCTGGAGCGCTGGATTGAACGCGTATGACGGACGGACCGCTTTCCACTGACGTCGCGCGCTTTCTGCGCTATCTGGGGGTGGAACGTCAGCTCAGCCCCATTACGCTGCTTAACTACCAGCGTCAGCTTGATGCCATCATGCAGATTGCCGACGAGATCGGCCTGAAAAGCTGGCAACAATGTGACGCTGCCACGGTACGCGGGTTCGTTGTGCGTAGCCGTAAAAAAAACCTCAGCCCAGCGAGCCTGGCCCTCAGGCTCTCCGCGCTACGCAGTTTCTTTGACTGGCTGGTCAGCCAGGGCGGCATAAAAGCCAACCCGGCAAAAGGGATCGCCACGCCGAAAGCCCCGCGCCATCTGCCGAAAAATATCGACGTCGACGCCGTAAACCGTCTGCTGGATATCGATCTGAACGATCCGTTGGCGGTGCGTGACCGCGCGATGCTGGAGGTGATGTACGGTGCAGGCCTGCGTCTGTCTGAACTGGTGAACCTCGATTTAAAACACCTCGACCTGGACACCGGTGAAGTGTGGGTAATGGGCAAGGGCAGCAAAGAGCGCCGCCTGCCCATTGGCCGCAATGCCGTCGCCTGGATTGAGCACTGGCTTGACCTGCGCGGGCTGTTTGGCGCGGAAGAAGATGCGCTGTTCCTGTCGAAACTCGGCAAGCGAATCTCGGCGCGTAACGTACAGAAGCGCTTTGCGGAGTGGGGTATTAAGCAGGGGCTGAACAGTCATGTTCACCCGCATAAGCTGCGACACTCCTTTGCGACACACATGCTTGAGTCGAGCGGCGATCTGCGCGGCGTGCAGGAACTCCTCGGCCATGCGAATCTGTCGACCACTCAAATCTACACCCACTTAGACTTCCAACACCTTGCCTCGGTGTATGACGCGGCGCATCCACGCGCCAAACGGGGGAAATAATGCGTTTTTACCGCCCACTCGGCCAGATCTCAGCCCTGACGTTTGACCTTGATGACACCCTTTATGACAACCGCGAGGTGATTCTGCGTACCGAGCAGGCGTCGCTGGCGTTTGTGCAGAACTACCACCCGGCGCTGAAAGCGATGCAGAACAAGGACTTCCAGACGCTGCGTCAGTCCCTGCGGGAGACCGAGCCGGACATTTACCACGACGTGACCGAATGGCGTCGTCGCGCGGTGGAGCAGGCGATGCTCAACGCGGGTCTGAGCGTGCAGGACGCGGCCATCGGTGCTGAAGCGGCTATGGAAAACTTCGCCAAATGGCGCAGCCGTATCGACGTACCGCAAGAGACCCACGATACGCTGGCAAAACTGGCCGAAAAGTGGCCGCTGGTGGCCATCACCAACGGCAATGCGCAGCCGGAGCTGTTTGGTCTCGATCATTACTTTGAGTTTGTGCTGCGCGCGGGCCCGCATGGGCGCGCCAAGCCATTCAGCGATATGTACCATCTGGCGGCGGAAAAACTAACTCTGCCGCTGGGTAACATTCTGCATGTGGGTGATGACCTCACCACCGATGTGGCTGGCGCTATCCGCTGCGGCATGCAGGCCTGCTGGATCAAGCCAGAGAACGCCGACCTGATGACCACGCTGGATAGCCGTCTTCTGCCGCACGTGGAAATTTCACGGTTGGCATCCCTCACGACGCTGATATAATCACCAGTAATATTGTATAAATTACCAGGGTTTTGCAATTGTAGGCCCGGTAAGCGAAGCGCCACCGGGCGTTTTGCTCTGTTCCTGAATACTATGTGACGGTGCCAATGGACGTTTCTTACCTGCTCGACAGCCTTAATGACAAACAGCGTGAAGCCGTAGCGGCCTCGCGCACCAACATGCTGGTGCTGGCTGGGGCGGGCAGTGGTAAGACGCGCGTGCTGGTTCACCGTATCGCGTGGCTGCAGAGCGTGGAAAACTGCTCGCCGTACTCAATCATGGCCGTCACGTTTACCAATAAGGCGGCGGCGGAGATGCGTCACCGTATCGCCCAGTTAATGGGTACCAGCCAGGGCGGCATGTGGGTCGGCACCTTCCACGGCCTGGCGCACCGCCTGCTGCGCGCGCATCATATGGACGCCAACCTGCCGCAGGATTTTCAGATCCTCGACAGCGAAGACCAGCTCCGTCTGCTGAAGCGTCTGATCAAGGCGATGAACCTTGACGAGAAACAGTGGCCGCCGCGTCAGGCGATGTGGTACATCAACGGTCAGAAAGACGAAGGGTTGCGCCCGCACCATATTCAGAGCTTCGGCAACCCGGTGGAGCAGACCTGGCAAAACGTCTACAAAGCCTACCAGGAAGCGTGCGATCGCGCCGGTCTGGTGGATTTCGCCGAGCTGCTGCTGCGCGCCCACGAACTGTGGCTCAACAAACCACATATCCTTCAGCACTACCGTGAACGCTTTACCAATATCCTGGTGGACGAATTCCAGGATACCAACAACATCCAGTACGCATGGATCCGCCTGCTGGCGGGCGATACCGGTAAGGTGATGATCGTGGGGGATGATGACCAGTCGATCTACGGCTGGCGCGGGGCGCAGGTGGAAAACATCCAGCGCTTCCTCAATGACTTCCCTGGCGCACAAACCATCCGTCTGGAGCAGAACTATCGCTCCACCAGCAACATTCTGAGCGCAGCCAACGCCCTGATTGAAAACAACAACGGGCGTCTGGGTAAAAAGCTGTGGACCGACGGCGTCGACGGCGAGCCGATTTCAATTTACTGCGCCTTCAACGAACTCGACGAAGCCCGCTTCGTGGTGAACCGTATTAAAACCTGGCAGGATAACGGCGGCGCGTTAGAGCAGTGCGCCATTCTCTACCGCAGTAACGCCCAGTCACGCGTGCTGGAAGAGGCGCTGCTGCAGGTAGGTATGCCGTACCGCATTTATGGCGGTATGCGCTTCTTCGAACGTCAGGAAATCAAAGATGCGCTCTCGTATCTGCGTCTGATTGCGAACCGTAATGATGACGCGGCGTTTGAGCGCGTGGTCAACACCCCAACCCGTGGCATTGGCGACCGCACGCTGGACGTGGTGCGTCAGGCGTCGCGCGACCGCCAGCTGACGCTGTGGCAGGCGTGCCGCGAGCTGCTGCAGGAGAAAGCCCTTGCCGGTCGTGCGGCAAGCGCATTGCAGCGCTTCCTTGAGCTGATTGACGCTCTGGCGCAGGAAACCGCCGATATGCCGCTGCACGTGCAGACTGACCGGGTAATCAAAGACTCCGGCCTGCGCACCATGTACGAGCAGGAAAAAGGCGAGAAGGGTCAGACCCGTATTGAGAACTTAGAGGAACTGGTCACGGCAACGCGCCAGTTCAGCTACAACGAAGAAGACGAAGACCTGATGCCGCTGCAGGCGTTCCTTTCCCACGCCGCGCTGGAGGCGGGTGAAGGGCAGGCGGACACCTGGCAGGATGCGGTGCAACTGATGACCCTGCACTCCGCCAAAGGTCTGGAGTTCCCGCAGGTCTTTATCGTCGGGATGGAAGAGGGGATGTTCCCGAGCCAGATGTCGCTCGATGAAGGCGGACGGCTGGAAGAGGAGCGTCGACTGGCCTATGTGGGCGTGACGCGCGCGATGCAAAAGCTGACGCTAACCTATGCGGAAACCCGCCGCCTGTATGGGAAAGAGGTCTACCACCGTCCGTCTCGCTTTATTGGCGAACTGCCGGAGGAGTGCGTGGAGGAAGTGCGCCTGCGTGCCAGCATCAGCCGCCCTGTCAGCCATCCGCGTATGGGATCACCGATCTCTGAAACGGACACCGGCTACAAGCTGGGTCAGCGCGTGCGCCATTCGAAGTTTGGCGAAGGCACCATTGTAAATCTGGAAGGCAGCGGCGAGCACAGCCGCCTGCAGGTGGCGTTCCAGGGGCAGGGGATCAAATGGCTGGTGGCCGCTTACGCTAAGCTGGAAACAGTGTAACATTCAGAAAAATATCATTATTTTGTAATAATCTGCTAGCCTTATACGTTGAAGGTCAATTAATGCCCTTCAGCGTTCCGTTGCGTGTTGACGCCACAGTTACTGCTGGCGTAACATGCGCGCACGATTACGCTAAGAGGACATTCGCCTTGGACACACCCAGTAGATACTGGCTCAATTCCCTGTCATCCAGGAACAACTCCTAAGGCTATCTCCCCTTGCTGATGGCCTTAGTGGTTGTCAGCGACTGCATTATTCCCGTCGCGCTGAGTCAGGCTGTTTAATGGTCTGAAACCCAATTTGTTTCTGTGTGCCCACCGAACTGTCCGATATTTTTTGCATTGGGAGTCCCGGTCATGTTGAGCGCATTTCAACTCGAAAATAACCGACTGACTCGGCTTGAAGCCGAAGAGTCACAGCCCCTCATTGATGCCGTATGGGTGGATCTGGTCGAGCCGGACGACGATGAGCGCCTTCGCGTACAATCTGAGCTGGGGCAAAGCCTGGCAACCCGTCCTGAACTGGAAGACATCGAAGCTTCTGCGCGTTTTTTTGAAGATGAAGATGGCCTGCACATTCACTCCTTCTTCTTCTTTGAAGATGCGGAAGACCATGCGGGCAACTCCACCGTGGCCTTTACCATTCGCGACGGTCGCCTGTTTACCCTTCGCGAGCGTGAACTGCCCGCGTTTCGTCTCTACCGCATGCGCGCCCGCAGCCAGGCAATGGTGGACGGCAACGCTTACGAACTGCTGCTCGACCTGTTTGAGACCAAAATTGAACAGCTGGCGGATGAGATTGAAAACATCTACAGCGATCTGGAAAAGCTGAGCCGCGTGATCATGGAAGGCCATCAGGGCGATGAATACGACGAAGCGCTCTCCACGCTGGCCGAGCTGGAAGATATCGGCTGGAAGGTGCGTTTGTGTCTGATGGATACCCAGCGCGCGCTGAACTTCCTCGTGCGCAAGGCGCGTCTGCCGGGCGGTCAGCTGGAGCAGGCGCGTGAGATCCTGCGCGATATCGAATCCCTGCTGCCGCACAACGAATCCCTGTTCCAGAAGGTGAACTTCCTGATGCAGGCGGCGATGGGCTTTATTAACATCGAGCAGAACCGCATCATCAAGATCTTCTCGGTGGTATCCGTGGTGTTCCTGCCGCCGACGCTGGTGGCCTCCAGCTATGGGATGAACTTCGAGTTTATGCCGGAGCTGAAGTGGAGCTTTGGTTACCCGGGGGCGATTATCTTTATGATCCTCGCCGGGCTGGCGCCGTATCTGTACTTTAAGCGTCGTAACTGGCTTTGAGTATCCGCCCGGTGGCGCTACGCTTACCGGGCCTACAGAACGTGTAGGCCGGATAAGGCGCAGCCGCCATCCGGCAAAAAGGCACTACAGCCCTTTGCGCACTCTGCGCTGGGTGTAAATCGCATCGGCGACAAAAATCGCCAGCGCTACCCAGATAAAGGCGAACGTCACCATCTTATCTGCGCCCGGCACTTCGCCGTAAAACACCACCGCCAGCAGAAACATCAGCGTCGGGCCGATGTACTGGAAGAAGCCCAGCGTGGAGAGACGCAGACGCGTTGCCGCACCGGTGAAGCACAGCAGAGGAATAGTGGTCACCACGCCTGCCGCCATCAGCATCAGATTCAGCGACCACGGGTTGCTGCCCATATGACTGGTGGCGCTGTCGGCGATACCGAAGAGGTAGATCGCCGCCACCGGCAGCAGCCACAGGGTTTCAAACAGCATCCCCGTTTGGGCTTCCACCGCAATCTTCTTACGTACCAGACCGTAGAACGCAAAGCTGAACGCCAGGCCGAGGGCAATAATCGGCAGCGAGCCGAACGTCCAGAGCTGTACCAGCACGCCGCAGAAGGCCAGAAACACCGCCAGCCACTGCATACGGCGGAAACGTTCGCCGAGGAAAAGCATCCCCAGTACGATGTTCACCAGCGGGTTAATAAAGTAGCCAAGACTGGCTTCGAGCATGTGGTGGTTATTCACCGCCCAGATAAACAGCAGCCAGTTTCCGCCAATGAGCACCGCCGAGAGTGCCAGCAGGAAAACTTTCTTAGGCGTTTTGAGCAGCGTCTTGACGCCGGACCACTGACGGCTGAGGCTCATTAGCGCGATCATAAAGAAAAAGGACCAGATGACGCGGTGAGTGAGGATCTCGTCGGCCGGAACATAAGCGATAAACTTGAAGTACGCCGGTGCAATACCCCAAATAAAATAAGCGGCAAGGGCGAGTAAAACGCCCTGCCGCGTCTGTTTAGCATCCATCGGGAAAATCCGTTACAAAAAAGTGAATTAATTTTACCCGATTTTGCCGCTTTACCCCACCATATAAGTGGCGGTTGCGCTGGCGATATAAACCTGTTCTTCGTTGTGTAATTCTACGCGCGCCACCGCCACTTTATTCCCCGCGCGCAGCAGGCTGCTGGTGCAGGTAAAGCGATTGCCGCGTCCGGGGCGAAGATAATCGACGCGTAAATCAATGGTGCCCATGCGTGCCAGACGCTGACGGAGTTCGTCTTCATTGATGGTGTCATGACGCGTCAGCGTACTGCCCACGCAGACCAGACCAGCCGCCACGTCCAGCGCGGAAGCAATCACCCCGCCGTGCAAAATACTTTGCGCCCAGTTGCCCACCATCATCGGCTGGTTGTTGAAGCTCAACTGGGCAAACTCTTTCTCGTAACGCTCCAGCTCCAGACCCAGCGCACGGTTAAATGGCATATGGTAAACAAAAATCTCGCCCACGAGCTTTAACACTTCTTCAGAGGTAAGCATGGCTGACATGAGGTTTCACATCCCTATTGTTAATGAAATGTTGATTTTATGCCTCAACAATACGGATTTCCACTTTCAGAAACGAGGAGGCGGAAGTTGGCGCAGAAGTCTGTAGAATGCCCGGATAAAATTATTCATTACACGTCACTATTTCAGGAGAACACCACCGATGCGGACGTATCTGGGTTGGTTACTGGCGGCGGTTGCGCTGCCCCTCACAGCATATGCGCAGGAAGCGACAGTTAAAGAAGTGCACGATGCGCCATCCGTACACGGTAGCATCATTGCTAACATGCTTCAGGAGCATGACAATCCGTTCACGCTTTACCCGTATGACACCAACTACGTGATTTACACCCAGACCAGCGATCTGAACAAAGAAGCGATAAGCTCCTATAACTGGTCTGATAATGCGCGTAAAGATGAGGTGAAGTTCCAGTTGAGCCTCGCCTTCCCGTTCTGGCGCGGTATTCTGGGGCCGAACTCGGTACTCGGTGCCTCTTACACGCAGAAATCCTGGTGGCAGCTTTCCAACAGCGGCGAATCTTCGCCGTTCCGTGAAACCAACTATGAGCCGCAACTGTTCCTTGGCTTTGCAACGGATTATGAATTTGCCGGATGGACGTTGCGTGACGTCGAAGTCGGCTTTAATCACGATTCTAACGGCCGTTCCGACCCCACGTCTCGTAGCTGGAACCGTGCCTATACGCGCCTGATGGCGCAGAACGGCAACTGGATGGTGGAAGTGAAGCCGTGGTATGTGGTGGGGAGCACCGACGATAACCCGGATATCACCAAATATATGGGTTACTACCAGCTCAAGGTCGGCTACCAGTTAGGCGATGCCGTGCTGAGCGCGAAAGGCCAGTACAACTGGAATACCGGCTACGGTGGTGCGGAAGTGGGCCTGAGCTACCCGGTAACGAAGCATGTGCGCCTCTATACGCAGGTGTACAGCGGTTACGGCGAGTCGCTGATCGACTATAACTTCAACCAGACCCGCGTGGGTGTGGGCGTAATGCTGAACGATATTCTCTAAGCTGCTCGAATGTTTTTGCGTTAAACGTTGAAGTTTCTCTCTCAGGCGCTGAAAATAGCGCCTGTTTCATTTCTGGCATATGGGGTTAACGTGGCGCAGGCGGAAGTATTGAATCAGGAGTCGCTGGCTAAACAGGTTTTGCATGAAACCTTTGGCTACCAGCAGTTCCGCCCTGGCCAGGAAACCATCATTGAAACCGTGCTGGAAGGCCGTGATTGTCTGGTGGTTATGCCGACCGGCGGCGGGAAATCACTCTGTTATCAGGTGCCCGCGCTGGTGCTTAACGGCCTGACGGTCGTGGTATCGCCCCTTATTTCTCTGATGAAAGACCAGGTTGATCAACTGCTCGCCAACGGCGTGGCGGCGGCCTGTCTTAATTCCACGCAAACCCGGGAGCAGCAGCAAGAGGTGATGGCCGGGTGTCGCACCGGGCAGGTTCGTCTGCTGTATATCGCACCGGAACGCCTGATGCTGGATAACTTCCTCGACCATCTCGCACACTGGAACCCGGTCCTGCTGGCGGTGGATGAAGCGCACTGTATCTCGCAGTGGGGGCACGATTTCCGCCCGGAATATGCCGCCCTCGGCCAGCTCCGTCAGCGCTTCCCGGAACTGCCGTTTATGGCGCTTACCGCCACGGCAGATGATACGACGCGTCTGGATATCGTTCGCCTGCTGGGGCTGAATGATCCCTATATTCAGGTCAGCAGCTTTGACCGCCCTAACATCCGCTACATGCTGATGGAAAAATTCAAGCCGCTGGATCAGCTCCTGCGCTATGTCCAGGAACAGCGCGGCAAGTCGGGCATTATCTACTGCAACAGTCGGGCGAAGGTGGAAGACACCGCCGCGCGTCTGCAAAACCGTGGCTTTAGCGCCGCGGCGTATCATGCCGGGCTGGAGAACCACATCCGCGCGGATGTGCAGGAGAAATTCCAGCGTGACGACCTGCAGATTGTGGTCGCGACGGTGGCGTTCGGAATGGGGATTAACAAGCCCAACGTGCGTTTTGTGGTGCATTTCGATATCCCGCGTAATATCGAATCCTACTATCAGGAAACCGGCCGCGCCGGGCGTGATGGTCTGCCTGCGGAAGCGATGCTGTTTTACGATCCAGCCGATATGGCGTGGCTGCGCCGCTGTCTGGAAGAGAAACCGCAGGGACAGCTGCAGGATATCGAACGCCATAAGCTCAACGCGATGGGGGCGTTTGCCGAAGCGCAAACCTGCCGCCGTCTGGTGCTGCTCAACTATTTTGGTGAAGGGCGACAGGAGCCGTGCGGCAACTGCGATATCTGCCTGGATCCGCCGAAGCAGTACGATGGCCTGATGGACGCGCGTAAGGCGCTTTCGACCATTTACCGTGTGAATCAACGCTTCGGGATGGGTTACGTGGTGGAAGTGTTGCGCGGCGCCAATAACCAGCGTATCCGCGACATGGGCCACGACAAACTGCCGGTCTATGGGATCGGTAAAGATCAGAGCCACGAGCACTGGGTTAGCATTATTCGTCAGCTGATTCACCTCGGATTTGCCACGCAGAACATCGCTCAGCACTCGGCGCTACAGCTGACCGAAGCCGCGCGTCCGGTGTTGCGCGGTGACGTTGAACTGAAGCTCGCCGTACCGCGCGTGGTCGCCCTCAAACCACGCGTGATGCAGAAATCCTACGGCGGTAACTATGACCGCAAGCTGTTTGCCAAACTGCGTAAGCTGCGTAAAGCCATTGCTGATGAAGAGAACATCCCGCCTTACGTGGTGTTCAACGACGCGACGCTGATTGAGATGGCGGAACAGATGCCGCTCAGCGCCAGCGAAATGCTCAGCGTCAACGGCGTAGGCACGCGCAAGCTGGAGCGCTTCGGTAAAGAGTTTATGGCGCTTATCCGTTCTCACGTTGACGGAGATGATGAGGAGTAGTCAGCCGGCCAAAAAAGTGCCAGTATGATGACTCACTGAATTATTTCCCTGCGAGCCAATTATGTTAATGCTATTTCTCACCGTGGCGTTAGTGCACATCGTTGCGCTGATGAGCCCGGGCCCTGACTTTTTCTTCGTATCGCAAACAGCAGTCAGTCGTTCCCGTAAAGAGGCGATGATGGGCGTGCTCGGTATTACCATGGGCGTCATGGTCTGGGCGGCCGTTGCGCTGCTCGGTCTGAACCTGATCCTGGCGAAGATGGCCTGGCTGCATAACATCATTATGGTTGGCGGTGGCCTGTACCTGTGCTGGATGGGCTACCAGATGCTGCGCGGGGCGCTGAAAAAAGAAGAGAAAAAAACGCAAGAGCCTAAGGTGGAGCTGGCAACGGGTGGTCGGAGCTTTGTAAAAGGGCTGCTGACCAACCTGGCGAATCCGAAAGCGATTATCTATTTCGGCTCGGTGTTCTCGCTGTTTGTGGGCGACAGCGTTGGCGCGGGCGCACGTTGGGGCATTTTCCTGCTTATCGTCGTGGAGACCTTCGCGTGGTTCACTATCGTGGCAAGCCTGTTTGCCTTACCGGCGATGCGCCGTGGCTACCAGCGTATCGCGAAGTGGATCGATGGCTTCGCCGGCGCGCTGTTTGCCGGCTTCGGCATTCATCTCATCATTTCTCGCTAAGCATGACGCGCTGACGCAAGCAGCGCGCCAACCAGCATAAACAGCGAGCCAAACACTTTGTTCAGGGCCTTCATCTGCTTAGGCCCTTTTATCCATCCGGCAATCCGCTGTGCCAGCGTCGCGTAACCAATCATCACGATAATATCGACAATAATTGTGGTCGCACCCAGCACCACGTACTGCATCACCTGAGGCTGGTGCGGCACGATAAACTGTGGGAACAGCGCGGCGAGGAACACAATGCTTTTCGGGTTGGTCAGGTTGACTAATACTGCCCGCTTAAACAGATGACCACGGTTTTGCGTCTGCGCGAGCGTATTCAGGTTAATGGCGCCAGCCGCGCGCCACTGCTGAATACCCAGCCAGATAAGATATGCCGCACCGGCCCATTTCAGCACTTCAAACGCCAGCACCGAGCGGGAGAATAGCGTTCCCAGCCCAATCCCGACCAGTGCGATGTGAATGCCCAGCCCGGTTTGCAAACCGGCAATCGACGCCGCCGCCCCGCGATAGCCGTGGTTGATGGAGGTAGTCATGGTGTTAATCGCACCCGAACCCGGTGAAAGGCTCAGGATGATGGATGTCAGCAGGTAGGCGAACCACCACTCGAAGGTCATTTGAAACTCCCGAATCGTCTGTTTTTATGCCACAATACGCTATTGATGAGTCATTTTGTGACCGGTTACGAAAAAAAACGATATTCCCTGGATTACGTGAGTGGAAACCCAATGTTTCAGCAGAAAAAGGACTGGGAAACACGAGAAAACGCATTTGCTGCTTTCTCTATGGGGCCGCTGACCGATTTCTGGCGGCAGCGTGAGGAAGATGAGTTTACGGGCGTCGGGGGCATCCCGGTACGCTTCGTTCGTTTCCGTGATGAGAAAAATGACCGGGTAATCGTGGTTTGCCCGGGGCGCATTGAAAGCTACGTTAAATACGCCGAACTGGCCTACGATCTGGTCCATATGGGGTTCGATGTGCTCATCATCGACCACCGTGGACAGGGGCTGTCCGGACGCATGCTACAGGACACGCACCGTGGACATGTCGATCGCTTCAGCGATTACGTCGACGATTTTGCCGCGTTCTGGCAGCAGGAAGTGCAGCCCGGCCCCTGGCGTAAGCGCTATATCCTTGCGCACTCCATGGGTGGCGCTATTTCGACGCTGTTTTTGCAGCGGTATCAACACCAGTGTGATGCCATTGCGCTAACCGCGCCGATGTACGGTATCGTCATACGTTTCCCCGACTGGATGGTGCGTCATCTTCTCGACTGGGCTGAGGGCCATCAGCGCATTCGTGAAGGCTATGCCATCGGGACCGGACGCTGGCGTGCGCTGCCGTTCGCCATCAACGTCTTAACCCACAGTCGGCAGCGTTATCGCCGCAACCTGCGCTTTTATGCCGATGAACCGCGCTTACGCGTCGGTGGCCCGACCTGGCACTGGGTGCGGGAGGGGATTCTGGCCGGTGAACAGGTGCTGGCGGGGGTAGGTGATGATGACACGCCAACACTCCTGATTCAGGCTGAAGAAGAGCGTGTGGTCGATAACCGCATGCATGACCGTTATTGTGAATTGCGCGCCGCCGCCGGTCACCCTTGTGAAGGGGGAAAACCGCTGGTCATCAACGGCGCTTACCATGAGATCCTTTTCGAAAAGGACGCTATGCGCTCAGTCGCGCTCAACGCCATTGTTGAATTTTTCAACAGGCATAACTGATTATTGTTTTCCACCAGAGGTTGAAATCCCTATGTACCAGGTTGTTGCATCTGATTTAGATGGCACGCTGCTTTCCCCTGACCACACCCTGTCGCCTTACGCGAAAGAGACCTTAAAGCTTCTGACTGCCCGTGGCGTGAACTTTGTGTTTGCCACCGGACGCCACCACGTAGACGTGGGGCAGATCCGCGATAATCTTGAGATCAAATCGTACATGATCACCTCCAACGGTGCGCGCGTGCATGATACTGACGGTAACCTGATCTTTACCCATAACCTGGATCGCGATATTGCCGCCGATCTCTTCGGCGTGGTGCATAACAACACGGCTATCATCACCAACGTGTACCGCAACGACGACTGGTTCATGAACCGCCACCGCCCGGATGAAATGCGTTTCTTCAAGGAAGCGGTATTTAACTACTCCCTGTACGAGCCGGGCCTTCTTGAGCCGGAAGGTATCAGTAAGGTGTTCTTCACCTGCGATAGCCATGAAGAACTGCTCCCACTGGAACAGGCGATCAACGCCCGCTGGGGCGATCGCGTCAACGTGAGCTTCTCAACCCTGACCTGTCTGGAAGTGATGGCGGGGGGCGTCTCCAAAGGTCACGCGCTGGAAGCGGTCGCGAAACGTCTGGGTTTCGCGCTGAAAGACTGCATCGCTTTTGGTGATGGCATGAACGACGCTGAAATGCTCTCCATGGCAGGCAAGGGCTGCATCATGCAGAACGCGCATCAGCGTCTGAAAGATCTGCACCCGGAACTGGAAGTGATTGGTTCCAACGCTGACAACGCGGTACCGAAATACCTGCGCAAGCTGTTCCTTGAATAATCTTCATTCGGTTGTTTATTGACCAGATGTCAACTGAAGAGTCCGCTACAATGCCTGTCCTTCTTTCTGAGAGACAAGCATTGTGGCGCTACTCATTATCACCACTATCCTGTGGGCCTTCTCCTTTAGCCTGATTGGCGAGTACCTTGCCGGTTCGGTCGACAGCTACTTCTCGGTGCTGATGCGCGTGGGGCTGGCGGCGCTGGTATTCCTGCCGTTTCTGCGCACGCGTGGTCAATCGCTGAAAACGATTGTGCTGTACATGCTGGTGGGCGCGATGCAGTTGGGCATCATGTATCTGTTCAGCTTCCGGGCTTACGTCTATTTGTCCGTCTCTGAATTCCTGCTCTTTACCGTGTTGACGCCGCTCTATATTACGTTGATTTACGACCTGCTCAGCAGGCGTCGTCTGCGCTGGGGATACCTGCTGAGCGCGGCGCTGGCGGTGATTGGCGCGGCGATTATTCGCTATGACAAAGTCAGCGATCACTTCTGGACCGGGTTGATGTTCGTCCAGCTCGCCAACATCAGTTTCGCCATCGGCATGGTGGGCTACAAACGCCTGATGGAAACCCGTCCGATGCCGCAGCACAATGCATTTGCGTGGTTCTATATGGGCGCGGCGATTGTCGCGGTGTCGGCGTGGTTTCTGCTCGGTAACCCGCAAAAGCTGCCGACCACGTCGGTGCAGTGGGGCGTTCTGGTCTGGCTGGGCGTGGTGGCGTCAGGGCTGGGTTACTTCATGTGGAACTACGGCGCGACGCAGGTCGACGCCGGAACGCTCGGGATCATGAATAACGTGCACGTCCCGGCGGGGCTGCTGGTCAACCTCGCCATCTGGCAGCAGCAACCGCACTGGCCGAGCTTCCTTATTGGGGGAGCGGTGATCCTGGCTTCACTGTGGGTCCATCGCCGCTGGGTCGCTCCGCGCTCCGCACAAACGGAAGATGGTCGCACGCGTGGTTCCGCGCTGAGCGAATAAACGCTTCTGTCACCGGCTGACGCTGCTCGCCATCGCGCACGGCAGCGTACAGACGGCTCCACAGTCCTTCACCCAGGGTTTTGGTCACCACCAGGCCCTGGCGTTCAAAACTCTCCACCACCCAGTGCGGCAGCGCCGCGATGCCCATATTGGCGGCAACCATCTGAATCAACAGCAGGGTGTTATCCACGCTTTTCAGCTGCGGGCTAATGCCTGCCGGCTGCAGGAAATGACGCCAGATATCCAGGCGACTGCGCTGAACCGGATAAATCAGCAGCGTTTCTGTTGCCAGGTCTTCCGGCGTGATGCGCGTTTTAGCCGCCAGCGGATGATCCGGTGCCAGCACCAGGCGCACTTCAAAATCAAACATCGGCGAATAGTGCAGGCCGCTGCGCGGCAGAATGTCGGAGGTCATCACCAGATCCAACTCACCCTGCTGCAGCGAGGGTTGCGGGTCGAACGTCACACCGGATTTAAAATCCATCTCCACCTGCGGCCACTTCTGGCGGAAGTTCTCAAGCGCAGGGGTCAGCCATTGAATACAGCTGTGGCACTCAATGGCGATGCGCAGTTTTGTCTGCTGCGGCTCGTTACAGGACTGTAGCGCGCTGGCGATCTGCGGCAGGACCTGATTCGCCAGTTGAAGAAGAATTTCACCCTGCGGCGTAAAGCGCAGAGGTTGGCTCTTACGCACAAAAAGACGAAATCCGAGGCGTTGTTCCAGATCGCTGAACTGGTGAGAAAGGGCAGACTGGGTCTGGTGCAGCGTGGCCGCAGCCGCCGCGAGCGATCCGCAGTTCCGCAACGCTTGCAGCGTTTTCAGGTGTTTTATCTCGATCATGAAAGTCCTTCACTTCGCCATGAACATTTTGCGCTTGAGGAATATACAGTACCTGCCAATTATAGATGTGTAAACATCTGGACGTCTAAATAGCGAAATTCACAAGGGGCATAACATGACAATCCGCAATCACACTCTCGGTTTCCCTCGCGTTGGCCTGCGTCGCGAGCTGAAAAAAGCGCAAGAAAGCTACTGGGCGGGTAAAGCTACCCGTGAAGAACTACTGACCGTGGGGCGCGAGCTGCGCGCCCGTCACTGGGATCAGCAAAAGCAGGCAGGCATTGACCTGCTGCCGGTGGGCGATTTCGCCTGGTACGACCATGTTCTGACGACCAGCCTGCTGCTGGGCAACGTGCCGGCTCGTCATCAGAACAAAGATGGATCGGTAGATATCGATACCCTGTTCCGCATAGGCCGTGGTCGTGCGCCAACGGGTGAACCCGCGGCAGCGGCGGAAATGACCAAGTGGTTTAACACCAACTATCACTATATGGTGCCGGAGTTCGTAAAAGGTCAGCAGTTCAAACTGACCTGGACACAGCTTCTGGACGAAGTCGACGAAGCGCTGGCGCTGGGCCACCAGGTGAAACCGGTGCTGCTCGGACCGGTAACCTACCTGTGGCTGGGCAAAGTCAAAGGCGAGCCGTTTGACCGCCTCAGCCTGCTGAAGGACATTCTGCCCGTCTACAAACAGGTACTGATTGAGCTGGGTAAACGCGGCATTCAGTGGGTGCAAATCGACGAACCTGCTTTGGTGCTTGAGCTGCCCCAGGTTTGGCTCGATGCCTTCAAACCGGCGTATGACGCGCTTACCGGGCAGGTGAAGCTGTTGCTGACCACCTATTTCGAGGGCGTGACGCCTAACCTGAGCACGATTGCCGCGCTGCCGGTTCAGGGCCTACATGTTGACCTGGTTCACGGCAAAGATGACGTGAAGGACCTGCACAAACGTCTGCCCGCAGACTGGCTGCTCTCAGCGGGGCTGGTAAACGGTCGTAACGTCTGGCGTGCCGATCTCACCGAAAAGTATGCTCAAATTAAAGACATTGTCGGTAAACGTGAGCTGTGGGTGGCCTCATCATGTTCACTGCTGCACAGCCCGATCGATCTGAGCGTGGAGACCCGTCTCGACCCGGAAGTGAAAAGCTGGTTTGCCTTCGCCCTGCAAAAATGTGAAGAACTGGCGCTGCTGCGCGACGCGCTGAACAGCGGTGACACGGCGGCGATTACCGAATGGAGCGCCCCGATTCAGGCGCGCCGTCATTCGGCACGCGTGCATAATCCGGCAGTGGAAAAACGTCTGGCGGCCATCACCGCTCAGGACAGCCAGCGCCAGAGTCCGTATGAAGTCCGTGCCGAAGCCCAGCGCGCCCGCTTCAACCTGCCCGCATGGCCAACCACGACGATCGGTTCATTCCCACAAACGACCGAGATCCGCGGCCTGCGTCTCGACTTCAAAAAGGGCAATCTGGATGCGAATCACTACCGTACCGGCATTGCTGAGCACATCAGGCAGGCGATCATCGAGCAGGAGCGTTTAGGTCTGGACGTGCTGGTGCACGGTGAAGCCGAGCGTAACGACATGGTGGAATACTTCGGTGAACACCTGGACGGCTTCGTGTTTACCCAGAATGGCTGGGTGCAGAGCTACGGTTCCCGCTGCGTGAAGCCACCGGTGGTGATCGGTGACGTCAGCCGCCCGGAAGCGATTACGGTGTCGTGGGCGAAGTATGCTCAGTCTCTGACCGACAAGCCGGTAAAAGGCATGCTGACCGGGCCGGTGACCATTCTGTGCTGGTCGTTCCCGCGTGAAGACGTGACCCGTGAAACCATTGCGAAGCAAATCGCGCTGGCGCTGCGTGATGAGGTGGCGGATCTGGAAGCCGCTGGCATTGGCATTATCCAGATTGACGAACCGGCGTTACGAGAAGGTTTGCCGCTGCGCCGCAGCGACTGGGATGACTATCTGAAGTGGGGCGTGGAAGCCTTCCGCATCAATGCGGCGGTGGCGAAGGACGACACGCAGATCCACACCCATATGTGTTACTGCGAATTTAACGACATTATGGATTCCATTGCCGCGCTGGATGCCGACGTGATCACCATCGAGACCTCGCGTTCAGATATGGAGCTGCTCGAGTCGTTTGAAGAGTTCGACTATCCAAACGAAATCGGACCGGGGGTGTACGACATTCACTCCCCGAACGTGCCGAGCGTGGAGTGGATTGAAGCCCTGCTGAAAAAAGCCGCTCAGCGTATTCCGGCAGAGCGCCTGTGGGTGAACCCGGACTGCGGCCTGAAAACCCGCGGCTGGCCGGAAACCCGCGCAGCGCTCGCCAACATGGTGAAGGCAGCGCAGAATTTGCGTCAGGGGTAAGTCTGCGCATTTCCCGCCGCCTGATACTCTACTCAGGCGGCATTTTCCGTCATTGCAATCCGCTTGCCTGCCGCGTCAAAGAGATGCAGATGAGCCTCCTGCACGGTCAGCGTGATACGTTGCTGCGCAGGCAGACTCAGTTGCTGGAAGGATTTCAGGCACACGGCATGCCCTGCCACGTCCAGCCACACCAGGGTTGAATCTCCCTGCAGTTCGCATAACCGCGTTTTCCCGCTCAGGCTAAAATCCCCCGGCTGCTGATAACCCAGGTGTTCAGGACGGATCGCGACAAATACCGATTCCCCCTCCTGAATGTCTGCGGGCTGACGCGAAAGCGGGAAGACGGTATCAGGGTCGATATGCAATGCCCCCTGCTGCCAGACGGCGGGTAACATATTGATTTTTGGCGTACCGATGAATTCGGCCACGAAGCGGTTCGCCGGGGTGTTGTACAGTTCAAGCGGCGTACCCGTTTGCTCAATATTGCCTTTACACATCACCACGATACGGTCGGCCAGCGTCATCGCCTCGACCTGATCGTGCGTGACGTAAATCATGGTGTTTTTCAGGGTATTATGGAGTTGCTGGATCTCCTGGCGCATTTCAACCCGCAGAGCGGCGTCAAGGTTGGAAAGGGGTTCGTCAAACAGAAACAGCGCGGGCTGCTGGACAATAGAACGACCTATCGCCACGCGCTGGCGCTGGCCGCCGGAGAGGTGTTGCGGAAGCCTGTCGAGCAGCTCGTCCAGCCTGAGCATGTTGGCGGCGTGGGTGATGCGCTGCGCAATGTCGGCCTCCGGGGTGCGGATATTGCGTAAGCCAAAGGCGAGGTTCTCCCGTACGGTCATATGCGGATAAAGTGCATAGGACTGGAAAACCATCGACAAGCTCCGCTTGCCCGCCGCCAGGTGGGTAACATCCTCATTGCCCATCATCAGCATGCCACTGTCTGGCGCCTCTAATCCCGCGATCATGCGCAGCAGCGTCGATTTCCCGCACCCGGAGGGGCCCACAAGAACGATAAATTCTCCTGATGCTATCTCCAGTGACAGATCCGCCACGATGACGTTTTTATCGTACTTTTTATGAATATGTCGTAATGAAAGGGCGGTCATAATGTCTCCTGAGCCCCTTGCAGGGCAGAAATCAGCATCAGCACTTCATGAGTTTTATGGACAAGCAGAGCGGTATCTCCCCGCGCTTCAACATTAAGGCGAACCAGCGGCTCGGTATTGGAGGCGCGGAGGTTAAAACGCCAGTCTGCGAAGGACAGGCTCAGGCCGTCGCAGGTGTCGCGTTCGCATGCGACCGGGGCATAGTGCGCGGCGACGTCATTGAGGAGTGCGGCAGGCTCGTTGACCGTCAGGTTGATTTCGCCAGACACCGGATAGCGGGCCTGTGCGTGACGCATAAGATGAGAGAGCGGCTGCGCGTCTGCGCCCAGGATCTGGAGCATCAGGATCAGCGGGATCATGCCGCTATCGCAGTAACCAAAATCGCGAAAATAGTGATGGCCACTCATCTCGCCGCCGTAAATGGCATTTTCCCTTCGCATCCGGGCTTTCAGGAAGGCATGCCCGGTTTTACTCACGATTGCGCTACCGCCGCAACGGGCGACCGTGTCGAGCGTGTTCCAGATTAAGCGGGGATCAAGAATGATGCGGCTGCCGGGATAGCGTCGCAGAAAATGTTCGGCAAACAGCCCCACGAGATAATAGTTCTCAACGTAATCCCCGCGCTCGTCGAAGAAAAAGCAACGATCGAAATCGCCATCCCAGGCGATGCCAGCATCGGCGTGATGTTCGATGACGGCCAGTCGGGTGCTTTGCCGGTTTTCAGGCAGCATCGGGTTAGGTACGCCAGCGGGAAAGCGGCCATCTGGCTGGTGATGAATACGGATAAACTCGACCGGTACACCGGCACGCTTTAAGCCCTCATCAAGCGCATCTAGCGCCGGACCTGCGGTGCCGTGCCCGGCGTTGACCACCAGGCGTAACGTTCGCGTTGGGGACGTAGTGATAAATCGCAGCAGAGCGTTCACCCAGGCCGGGCGATTGTCGAAGGGAAAAATGCCCCCACGACGCACGCAGGGTGGAAAGCGGTTCTGTTCTGCCAGCGCTTTGATCTCCAGCAGACCGTTGTCATTACTGATCGGGCGCGCCTCAAGGCCAACCAGCTTAAAGCCGTTGTAATGGGCGGGATTGTGGCTCGCCGTCACCTGGATCCCTCCGTCTGCTCGCAATTCCCGGGTAGCGAAATAGACCTCTTCCGTACCGGTCATGCCCAGGTCGATAACATCGACGCCGCCTGCGGTAAGCCCGTCGATCAGGGCCGTTTTTAGCGCCTCCGAGCTGAGGCGGACATCAGCGCCTACTACCACGCGCCGGGGATGCAGCCAGACGGCGTACGCCCTTCCGATGCGACGCGCAATGTCAGGGGTGAGATTGACGTCAACTTCGCCACGAATGTCATAGGTTTTAAAGCACGTTAGTTCATCCATAGTTCACTCTTATCTTAAGCAGGGTAATCTCATGCCGTATCACGCTCGATAAGCCGATGTTCCAGCGCAACGTGGGTGACGGGGCCATTGTTCAGAAGCAGATCAACCGCGATTTCACCTTTACGTTCGGCATCCTGCGCGATGGTGGTAAGTCCAGGCCCGTTATACTGCCGGGCGGTATTGTCGAATCCGGTAATGGCGACCCGGCCAGGTATAGCAAGATGCTGTCGCTGGCAATAATTCACCGCGCCGATGGCAAAACGGTCGGATAAGCAGATCAGCGCCGTGATCTCAGGGTGTGCCGTCAGCAATGCTTCCGCTGCCCGTTCGCCGTGTGGCTCATCGTGATGGGTTTCACACAGCCAGCAGTCGCTGAGCGTAATACCGTGCTCTTGAAACGCGTCGCGGCAGGCATTCACGCGGGTCAGCATGAGTTGGTTATCCCCCGTCACGCGGTGCGTCAGAGGCCGCATCCCGCGCGCGTTCGGGTGAGACGGGAAGGCAATAATGCCGAAATGGCGATGACCCTTTTGTATCAGGTAGTGGGTGATATCACGCATGGCGCGTGTGTTATCCACCGACACGCTGCTGAACTGCGGAAGCTGAAAATCGAGCGTCACCACAGGCAGATTGCGGGCCAGGGTTTGTTGAATAATGGCGGCGCTGTTATGCGTGGCGTTGAGAATATACCCGTCCACCAGGGTAGTGAGCGATGAAGGCCCTTTTTGAAGCGGTATCAGCACCAGATTAATATTACGGTCTTCGCAGCGGGTCGCGACGCCGCGCATCAGGCTGACGTCATGCGGATCGATAAAAACATAGCTCATGGCATCGTTAAAAATGACGCCGATGGCCCCGGATTTTCCGGTGCGTAAAGCCCGGGCGAGTTTATCCGGCCCCTGAAATCCAACCTGACGGGCGTACCCAAGTATCTTTTCACGTAATTCAGCAGACAGCTTTTCGGGATTATTCCACGCGTTAGATACCGTGGTATGTGAAATACTCATCTCTGCTGCCAGCGATTTAATCGTCACGTTTTTATTCTTTCTTTTGCTAAATGAATTAGGCATTTTATATTCACGTAAATTATTTATGAGGCGTAATTAAATAAATAATAGCGGCTGAGTTTATCGTTAAATATAAATAGTTTTGTGATTTGTTTAACGTTAAACATAAAAAAGGGGTGTTAGCTTACGCACCATTCACAGAGTGCAGCAGTGAGCGATTAACACTTATCGACATCAGGGAGATATAACGTGAGAGTTGCAGAAGCAGCAAAATTAATAGCATCGGTAATATTCCTCTTTTTTCTTACCGGTTGCGGGCCTGATGATAAAAAAGAGACACAATCCGGGGCGCGTGAAACAATCAAAATGTGGGTCACACCCACCGTCAATGAAGAAGCTTTCTGGAGTAAAATAGTGGCGGAATGGAATAAAGACCCTGCCCATATGCCCGTCGAA
This sequence comes from Enterobacter cloacae complex sp. IR53030, assembly GCF_049238365.1. Lineage (NCBI taxonomy): Bacteria > Pseudomonadati > Pseudomonadota > Gammaproteobacteria > Enterobacterales > Enterobacteriaceae > Enterobacter > Enterobacter cloacae complex sp. IR53030. The sequence continues at coordinate 25,243 of NZ_JBMKHA010000022.1, read as the reverse complement.
TTTACCGCTATTCCTGCCGCAAACAGTTCAGAAGAAGCGATAATGAATGCGCTGGCATCAGGGACTGAACCGGATATTTCAACCAATATATTTATTGGTTTTGCCAGCCAGCTTGTTGATGTCGGGCAGATAGAAGATCTCTCCAGAATGCCGGGTTTTCAGGAAACGATTCAGAAACGGCAAATGGCTTCTCTGCTGTCAGCCTGGGAATTAAACGGCAAACAAACGGTACTGCCGGTATATATCAACCCGATTGTCTGGTGGTGGCGTGGCGATTTACTGAAGCAATACGGTTTTGATCGGGTACCGGTTAGCTACGATGAACTTTACGCGCTGGCGAAGCGTCGGGCGGCGGATAATCACGGCTATGTGATACAGCTTACGGCAGGTAAAAACTGGTGGGAACGCTGGTTCGACTTCATTCCGCTGTTCTACGCCCAGAGCCACGGCAAGCCGTATCTGGTCGACAAAAAACCTGCGCTGACCACGCCTGCTGGCGAGGCCGTGCTGACCTTCATGGGCAACGTTTTTAATAATAAGTGGAGCAGCTACGACTTCACCTCTGCCGAGGATCCGCTCGCAACGGGGCAGGTTATCGGCTCAGCGCGCGGACCGTGGGATTTAGCCCGCTATCGCAAGCAGTATCCGGACATATTAAAAACGATTCAGATTGGTCCGATGCTGACCGAGACGGGCATTGAACACCCCTATACGTTCGGCGACAGCAAAGGTCTGGTGATCTTCAGTTCCAGTAAGCGAAAGGCGCAGGCCTGGCAGTTTATGCAGTGGGTCTTCAGTAACCCTGAACATGACCGGCTGTGGCTTGAGTTGACAGGGATGCCGCCCGCCCGCGCGGATTTAATGAGTAATCCGATCTTTGTCAGTTACTTCAAACAAAATCCGCTAGAGAAACAGATCGCCTCGTGGGTGGACGTCGCGCTTCCTCCTGCAGCAACAAACCAGACGACAGAAATACAGCGCAGCATGACGCAGATGCTTGAGCGCGTGATATTCAAAACCAGTACGCCTGCTGACGCGCTGAAACAATCTCAGCAGGAAATCAGCGCCCTCACGGGCCAGTAGGGGGCATGATGGCTGGATATGAATCCCGAACCGGAGGCCTGCTGGCCTCCACCTGGATTGGCTATTCGCTGCTATTCTGGTTCTACCCCCTTGCCTGGCTGGTGGTGCTGAGCGTGACCCGCTGGCAGTTTATCGGCGCACCGCAATTTACCGGTTTGCAGAATATTATTGGCGTACTGCACGATGCATTATTCTGGACATCCATGTGGAACATTTGCCGCTTTTTAATGTGGTATGTCCCGATCGTGTTTATTACCGCGCTGCTTTTTGCTGCCGGATTACGCAGGATTAACTATGGCCGGGGGTTTATCGCCTTAAGCTTTTTACTGGCAAATATCTCGTCAGGGGTGGCGTACTCAATTGTCTTTTCCCGTCTCTTTAATGAGTACGGCCCGGTTAACCGCTTATTGTCTGCGTGGTTTGGGATTTCCGTGCCGTGGTTTACCAACCCTGACTGCGCCATGCTATCCATTGCGCTTATCGTGACCTGGAAATTTGTCGGTTATTACGGATTAATTCTCTATTCCGGCATGCAGGCTATTCCATCGGATATTTATAGTGCGGCTATTCTCGATAAAACCGGGCGTTTTCAGAAAGGCTGGGCAATAACGCTGCCGATGATGAATCCGCAAATTGTGATGGTGCTGGTGCTGGCTATTACGGTGGCGTTCAGTATTTTTACAGAGCCCTATTTAATTACCGGTGGCGGGCCACTAAACAGTACCACCAGTCCCATGGTGGTCATGTACGAAGCCGCGTTTCAAAATATGAAACCTACCTGGGCCGCTGCCATGTCGATTATCGTCGCTGCCTGCAGTTTCCTGATGATCTGGCTATTTCGTCGGTTATTCGAAAAACACATTGAGATTGTATGAATGAAAAAACTCACGCCCCTGAGCCTGCTAATTCATGCGCTGATGTTTATTCTGGCGTTAAGCTGGCTCTATCCGTTTGTCTGGATGGTCGTGTCATCCCTGAAGCCTACGGCACAGATTTATACCACGGATCTCTTTTCGGGCACGCTGACGCTCGAAAATTACACTTTCCTTTTCGATAACAGCAACCGGGCCGATAAGCCGTTTCTGCGCACGCTGTTTAACTCGCTTTTCGTCTCTGTCACCGTGACCGCGAGCGTGACCGTCACCTCCATGCTGGTGGGCTATGCACTGGCAAAAACGGAATTCTGGGGCAAAAACGCTTTCCGTAATCTGTTGATTGTGCAGATGGTTTTCCCGGTTTTCATGTTCATCATTCCACAGTTTGTGCTGATGCGTGAGCTCGGTCTGATCAACCGTTACAGCGCCATGATCCTGCCTTATGCAATGAGTGCCTGGGGGATCTTTATGGTGTCTCAGAGCTTCAAGGGTACGCCCAACGATTACCTGTACGCCGCGCGTCTGGATCATGCCAGCCTGTGGGCCATTCTGCGGCACGTCATGATGCCGCTGAACAAATCCATTCTGGCGATCGTGGCGCTATTTACCTTCTCAAGCTCGTGGGACAACTTCCTCTGGCCGCTGATTGTCATGCGCGATGCCGACAAAATGCCGTTTTCGGTGCTGCTGGCCACCTTCAGTAAATCCTACGGCGTTTATCTGGGGCCAGTGATGGCGGGAGCCGTGGTGCAAATGCTGCCGGTCATCGTGTTGTTTATCCTGTTCCGGAAATATTTCCTGCAGGGCATGTCGTTATCACTGAAATAAGGAATGTACGGTGAACAAACAACCCTGGTGGCAGGCCTGTACCTGTTACCAAATTTATCTGCCGTCGTTTTGCGATGGTAACGGTGACGGGCTGGGTGATTTCCCCGGCCTGCTCTCAAAAGTGGATTACCTGAGCGCGTTAGGCATCGGTGCCATCTGGATCACGCCGTTTTACCCCTCTCCTCTGGTGGATAACGGGTATGACATTAGTGATTACTGCGCCGTCGACCCACGATTCGGCACGCTGACCGATTTTCGCGACGTCGTTCATCGCTGCCATGAAAAGGGGATCCGGGTCATTATCGATCTGGTGCTTAATCATGTCTCTTCGCAGCATCCGTGGTTTCAGGATGCCTGGAATAATCCCGCAAGCCGCTATCGGGACTATTTTCTTTTCAGCGCGCACCCTAACAACTGGGAGTCATTTTTTTCCGGCAGCGCCTGGAGCCCGGAGCCGGACACCGGCGAGTTTTACTACCATAAATTCGCGCCTGAGCAGGTCGATCTTAACTGGGCGAACCCCGCGGTAGAGCAGGAAATGCTTCAGGTCATTGATTTCTGGCAGGCACAGGGCGTGGATGGCTTCCGCTTCGACGTGATTAATTTCCTCAGCACGCGCGGCATCGGGCCTGACAATCCGGAGAAAGCGGGAGTACAGCAGGATGAGCATGACGTGAACCAGCCGGGACTCATCGGCACACTGCAGCGCGTATGCCAACATGCCAGGCAGCAAGGGGATGTTTTCCTGATCGGCGAAATCGGCAGCGAGGAGAGGGAGACCCTGGCCCGTTATCAGGCCCCGTCGCTGATGGACGTGGTCTTTAACTTCAATATTGGCAGCCAGAAAACCTTCGATGCGGCACGCCTGTGCGACGAGATTAACGCCACGCTGGCGCTGCAGTCTGGCCTGCCGACGCTATTCTTTTCCAGCCACGATATGCCGCGCATGATTAGCCGCTTTGGTGAAGGCCCGCATGACGCCGCCCGGGCGTTGGCCGTTCTGGCGCTACAGCTGACCGTGCGCGGCGTACCGTTTATTTTTCAGGGTGACGAGTTGGGGATGCCCGACTATGTGCCTCAGACGGTCGGGCAGATTTTTGATATTCAGGGAAAAACCTTCTACGACACGGCCATGCGGCAGGGGTGCAGTGCCGCCGACGCGCTGGCGCAGGCCATTGAACATTCACGGGATGGGTCCCGTGCCCCCTTCCTCTGGTGCGACGCACCGTTTGCGGGCTTTTCCACATCCACGCCGTGGATGCCCGTCAGCCAGGACTATCCCTTGCTCAATGCCGAACATCAGATATCGACGCCCGGCTCGTTGTGGCGTCAGTACCAGACCTTCATTGCGCTTCGGACCGCCATCGGGGCGCTACAGCATGGGGAGTGCAGCCTGCTGAAACGCCATAAGGCGTGCGTCTGGTTTACCCGAACAACGGCGCAGGAACAGGTCTGGGTGGCCGTGAATTTTGGCCAGCCGGTACAAAACCCATTGTGGGCCATTGAAGCGGATGCCCTGTACGGCCAAAACGCGCAGCAGCTGGACAAAAATCAAATTCTGATAAAAAGGAGTGTATATGAACAGACACGGTAAGAATCCGTTGATCACCCCCAGCGACGTGGCGCCTTCTCTGCCTGGACGGAAAGTGGAGTGCGTCTTTAACGCCGGTGTAACGGAGTATCATGGGGAGATTATCCTGCTGCTTCGGGTTGCCGAGAGCGTGATAAATGATGACCCACAGAAGATCGTCGTTCCGCTTCTGGTGCAGCAGTCCGGCGGCTGGCAGGCGGCAACAAAAACGTTCGACCGCAACGACCCGCGCTATGATTTTAGCGACCCGCGTACCATTGTGCTGAAAAGCGACCCGGCTCAGGTCTGGCTGACGTCAATGTCCCACCTGCGCCTGGCGCGAAGCCAGGACGGTGTAAATTTCACCATCGATCAACAGCCGTTTATTACCGCCGACAGCCGCTATGAGGAATTTGGCTGTGAAGATGCGCGTATCACCCTGATTGACGATGTCTGGTACATCAATTACTCCGCCGTGTCATCGCTGGGTATCTCCACCGCGCTGGCGACCACCGTTGATTTTATCTCCGTCGACAAGAAAGGGCTGATTTTCTGCCCTGATAACCGCGACGTCTGTTTCTTCCCGGAGAAGGTTGGCGGATCCTTCCGGGCGCTTACCCGGCCCGCGCCCTGCCATTTCGGCCACCCGGAAATCTGGATCTGCGAATCGCCCGATATGCTGCACTGGGGAAACCACCGGCATCTGCTGGGGCGCTCGGGAGATGAATGGGATGCGCTGAAGTCGGGTGGCGGCGCGCCGCTGATCAAGACCGCGCGCGGCTGGCTGGAGATTTATCACGGCGTGGATGCTAGCCAGCGTTATTGCCTGGGCGCTCTGCTTCTGGATCTTAATGATCCACTCACCCTCATCGCCAAATCTTCCGTACCGCTGCTGGAGCCGAGCGCGCCCTATGAGCGTGAAGGCTTTTTCGGTAACGTCGTCTTTACCTGCGGGGCGCTGGTGCGTAATGACACGTTGCATATCTGGTATGGTGCGGCGGATGAGCGTATCGCCCTGGCCACGCTGCCGATGGACGAGCTGTGGAAACATCTGGGCCTGGAGTAAGCCCTGACGCAGCCCCGACTTTCGCCGGGGCTGCGAAGTGTTTATTTCTTCCCGCCGTACTGGCTAAACCACGCCAGCATTCTCTGCCAGCCATCTTTCGCCGATTCCGCGTGATAACTCGGACGGTAATCTGCGTTAAACGCATGTCCGGCATCCGGATACACCACAATCTCCGCATTGGCATTGGCTGCCCGTAGCGCATGGCGCATGGTTTCTACCGAATCAAGCGAAATACCGGTGTCCTGGCCGCCATACAGACCCAGCACCGGGGCATTGAGCTCAGTGGCGATGTCCACCGGATGTTTTGGCGAATTCAGCGTTTTCTCGCCCACCAGTTTGCCATACCAGGCGACAGCCGCTTTGAGCTGCGGATTGTGTGCGGCATACAGCCAGCTAATGCGCCCGCCCCAGCAGAAGCCGGTGACCATCAGGCGGTGCGGGTCGCCGCCGTTACGCGCCGCCCAGCTGGCAACGTGGTCGAGATCGGCCAGCACCTGCGCGTCCGGGACTTTGCTGACCAGATTGCTGAACAGCGTTGGAATATCGCTATAGTCGTTCGGATCGCCCTGACGGAAGTAGAGTTCTGGCGCAACGGCCAGATATCCTTCAAGTGCCAGGCGACGGCAGAGGTCGCGAATATGTTCGTGAACCCCAAAAATCTCCTGAACCACAATCACGATGGGCAGCGGACCGTCTGCCGATTTTGGTCGTGCGTGCCAGGCAGGCATATTCTCCCCCTGAGAGGGAATGGAGGTCTCTCCCGCCGTAATGGCCTCTTCTGAGGTTGAAACGATGGTTGAAGCAAGCGGGGCTGCAGCAGGTGCAAAACCGGTTTTTTCAGTCATGGCATTCTCCGTACCAATGAGTTAGCGCAAAGGTAAATATAGACACCAGGTTAACAACTCACAGTGCCTTAAACGGTCTATCTTTTGTGCAGCGCCTGACGATATAACTTGTTAATGTGATGTAAATCACTTTTTGATGGAAATTCACTGCAATCATTTTCATTCATGGTGAGATGCATCACGAAATTATGCTTACTGCTTCTGTAAAGTACCGTTTTACTTCTTCTGACTAACCGACCCACAGAGGAGTCACCTATGTCTAAGTCTGATGTTTTTCATCTCGGCCTCACTAAAAATGATTTACAAGGGGCTACGCTCGCTATCGTCCCTGGCGACCCTGAGCGTGTGGAAAAGATCGCCGCGCTGATGGATAAGCCGGTCAAACTGGCTGCCCATCGTGAATTCACCACTTGGCGTGCAGAGCTGGATGGCAAAGCGGTGATTGTGTGCTCCACCGGTATCGGCGGTCCGTCTACCTCTATTGCAGTTGAAGAGCTGGCGCAGCTGGGCATTCGTACTTTCCTGCGTATCGGCACGACCGGCGCGATTCAGCCTCACATCAACGTGGGCGACGTACTGGTGACGACGGCATCCGTTCGTCTGGACGGGGCAAGCCTGCACTTTGCGCCTATGGAATTCCCGGCAGTGGCTGACTTCGAATGCACCACCGCGCTGGTTGAAGCCGCGAAGTCCGTGGGCGCGACCACCCACGTTGGCGTAACCGCTTCTTCCGACACCTTCTACCCGGGCCAGGAGCGCTACGACACCTTCTCTGGCCGCGTTGTGAGCCGTTTCAAAGGCTCAATGGAAGAGTGGCAGTCCATGGGCGTAATGAACTACGAAATGGAATCCGCGACGCTGCTGACCATGTGTGCAAGCCAGGGTCTGCGTGCCGGTATGGTGGCGGGCGTTATCGTCAACCGTACTCAGCAGGAGATCCCGAACGCCGAAACCATGAAGCAGACCGAAAGTCATGCGGTGAAAATTGTGGTGGAAGCGGCTCGTCGTCTGATCTAGCCCTCTCTTCTCAAATCAAAGGCCGACGCGTTCGGCCTTTATTTTTTGCGTAGCGCCTCGCAGGAAAACCCTTTCAAACTGGACGTTTATACAGCACAATTCTATTTTGTGCGGGTAATACGTTGATGCAGGGGGCATTGTGGATATCTCAATCCTGATTTATGCGGTGATTGCGCTGGCGGGCGTTGCGATAGGCTGGCTGATTTCCAGCTACCAGCATGCGCAGCAGAAGGCCGATCAGCTGGCGGAGCGCGAAGAGATCGTCGCCGAGCTCAGCGCGGTAAAGCAACAGCTTGCGCTAAGTGACCACTGGCGCGACGAGTGCGAGCTGCTCAATAACGAACTGCGCAACCTGCGTGATATCAACACGTCGCTGGAGGCCGATCTCCGCGAAGTGACTACCCGCCTCGAATCCACGCAGCTGCATGCGGAAGACAAAATCCGTCAGATGATTAACAGCGAGCAGCGCCTCAGCGAGCAGTTTGAGAATCTCGCCAACCGCATTTTCGAACACAGCAACCGCCGCGTTGACGAACAGAATCGCCAGAGTCTGAACAGCCTGCTGACGCCGCTGCGTGAACAGCTGGACGGTTTTCGCCGTCAGGTGCAGGACAGCTTTGGACAGGAAGCCCGCGAGCGGCACACGCTGGCGCACGAGATTCGTAATCTTCAGCAGTTGAATGCGCAAATGGCGCAGGAGGCGGTCAACCTCACTCGGGCGCTGAAAGGGGATAACAAAACCCAGGGTAACTGGGGAGAAGTAGTGCTCACCCGCGTGCTGGAGGCCTCTGGCCTGCGCGAGGGGTATGAATACGAAACGCAGGTGAGTATCGAAAACGATGCCCGCTCGCGGATGCAGCCAGACGTCATTGTGCGTCTGCCGCAGGGGAAAGATGTGGTGATCGACGCCAAAATGACGCTGGTGGCGTATGAGCGTTACTTCAATGCGGAAGACGACTACACGCGCGAGTCGGCGCTGCAGGAGCATATTGCCTCCGTGCGTAACCATATCCGACTGCTGGGCAGAAAAGATTATCAGCAGCTTCCGGGGCTGCGCTCGCTGGACTATGTGCTGATGTTTATTCCGGTCGAACCGGCGTTCCTGCTGGCCCTCGACAGACAGCCCGAACTGATCACCGAAGCGCTCAAAAATAATATTATGCTGGTGAGCCCCACCACCCTGCTGGTGGCATTACGTACCATTGCTAACCTGTGGCGCTATGAGCACCAGAGCCGCAATGCACAGAAGATTGCCGAGCGTGCCAGCAAGCTGTACGACAAAATGCGCCTCTTCGTGGACGATATGTCCTCGGTCGGGCAAAGCCTGGACCGTGCGCAGGATAACTACCGTCAGGCGATGAAAAAACTCGCCTCCGGGCGGGGCAACCTGCTTGCTCAGGCTGAAGCATTCCGCGGCCTGGGGGTAGAGGTCAAACGCGAGATTAATCCGGAACTGGTGGAGCAGGCCACGGCGCAAGACGAAGAGTTCCGTCTGCGTGAAGGCGCAGATGAGCAAAAGACCCCCCAGTGAAGACAACGAGTTAACGACGAATTTATCGTCTGACGAGCCGCCGACACGTTTCTATCACGGCGGTTGAATCGTAGGGCAAACGCGCCCAATCTGTTACACTTCACGAACATTTGACTGATTAGCAGGCTCTGAGATGGTTGACGATTCACAAGACACGACGCACTTTGGCTTTCAGACTGTCGCCAAAGCGCAGAAAGCTGACATGGTGGCCCACGTATTTCATTCCGTGGCGGCGAAGTACGATGTGATGAATGACTTGATGTCGTTCGGCATTCATCGCTTGTGGAAACGCTTCACCATTGACTGCAGCGGTGTGCGCCGTGGACAAACCGTGCTGGATTTAGCCGGTGGAACAGGCGATCTGACGGCGAAGTTTTCCCGTCTGGTGGGTGAAACTGGCCGCGTTGTTCTGGCCGATATTAATGACTCCATGCTGAAAATGGGACGCGAAAAGTTGCGTAACATCGGCGTGGTGGGCAATGTGGAATACGTGCAGGCGAACGCCGAAGCGCTGCCATTCCCGGACAATACCTTTGACTGCATCACGATCTCCTTCGGCCTGCGTAACGTCACCGACAAAGAAAAAGCGCTGCGCTCCATGTACCGTGTACTGAAGCCGGGTGGACGTCTGCTGGTGCTCGAGTTCTCTAAACCGATCATTGAGCCGCTGAGCAAAGCCTACGACGCCTATTCCTTCCACGTGCTGCCGCGTATCGGTGAACTGGTGGCAAACGACGCGGAGAGCTACCGCTATCTGGCGGAGTCCATTCGCATGCACCCGGATCAGGACACCCTAAAAGCCATGATGCAGGATGCGGAATTTGAGAACGTTGAATACTTCAACATGACGGCGGGTGTCGTTGCGCTGCATCGCGGTTACAAATTCTGAGTGGAGGTGTCCCGTGCCCTTTAAACCCTTAGTCACCGCAGGCATCGAGAATGTGCTCAATGCCTTCCTGTATCGCGCGCCGGCGCTAAAATCTGCACGTCAGCGACTTAACGGGAAGGTCCTGCGCATTGTATTAAAAGAGTTCTCAACGCCGCTCGTGCTGGTCTTCAGCGAACACCAGCTCGATGTTCTGGGTGAGTGGGAAGGCGAGGCGGATTGCTCGGTCATTACCCATATGAGCGTGCTGCCAAAACTGCGCGATCGCCAGCAATTGACGGCGCTTATCCGCAGCGGTGAGCTGGAAGTGGAGGGCGACATCCAGGTCGTACAAAACTTCGTTGCGCTCAGCGATCTGGCGGAGTTTGACCCGGCAGAACTGCTCGCGCCTTTTATTGGTGACATCGCCGCTGAAGGGATCGGGAAAGCTATTCATGGCGGCACGGCGTTCTTGCGCAAAAATCTGCAACGGCAGCAGCGCTATGCCGCAGAAGTCCTGACTGAAGAGTGGCGCATGGCCCCCGGTCCGCTGGAAGTGGCATGGTTTGCGGAAGAAACCGCTGCTGTTGAACGTGCGGTTGATGCATTAACCAAACGGCTGGAAAAACTGGAGGGCAAATGACGCCTGGTGAAATTCGGCGCCTCTATTTTATCGTCCACACCTTTTTGAGTTACGGGCTCGATGAGCTTATCCCCAAAATGCGTATCACGCTGCCGCTTAGAATCTGGCGGCGGATGTTGTTCTGGATGCCTAATCGTCATAAAGGTCAGCCGCTGGGTGAACGTCTGCGTCTGGCGCTGCAGGAGCTTGGCCCGGTATGGATTAAGTTCGGACAGATGCTCTCAACCCGCCGCGATCTCTTCCCGCCTCATATTGCCGATGAACTGGCAATGCTGCAGGACCGTGTCGCTCCGTTTGACGGGGTGAGGGCGAAGAAACAGATCGAAGAGGCAATGGGTAATCTTCCCGTTGAAACCTGGTTTGACGATTTCGAAATAGCCCCGCTGGCGTCGGCGTCTATTGCTCAGGTGCATACCGCGCGTCTGAAAGAGAACGGCAAAGAGGTGGTGATCAAGGTGATCCGCCCGGATATCCTGCCGGTCATCAAAGCTGACATGAAGCTGATTTATCGTCTGGCGCGCTGGGTACCACGTTTGTTACCTGATGGCCGTCGTCTGCGCCCGATGGAAGTGGTGCGGGAATACGAAAAAACGCTGATTGATGAGCTTAACCTGCTTCGCGAGTCGGCAAACGCCATTCAGCTGCGTCGTAACTTTGAAAACAGCCCGATGCTTTATGTGCCTGAGGTCTATTCAGACTACTGCAGTCAGAACATGATGGTCATGGAGCGCATCTACGGTATTCCGGTTTCGGATGTGGCGGCGCTGGAGAAGCAGGGAACGAACATGAAGCTGCTGGCCGAACGTGGCGTTCAGGTCTTCTTTACTCAGGTGTTCCGCGACAGCTTTTTCCATGCGGATATGCATCCGGGCAATATTTTTGTGAGCTATGAGCATCCTGAGGATCCGAAGTATATCGGTATCGACTGCGGGATTGTGGGGTCGCTGAATAAAGAAGATAAGCGTTATCTGGCCGAGAACTTTATCGCGTTCTTCAACCGTGACTATCGTAAGGTGGCCGAGCTGCACGTTGACTCCGGCTGGGTTCCGCCGGACACCAACGTCGAAGAGTTTGAGTTTGCTATTCGCACCGTCTGCGAGCCGATTTTTGAAAAGCCGCTGGCAGAAATCTCCTTCGGGCACGTGCTGTTAAACCTGTTTAATACGGCTCGCCGCTTTAATATGGAAGTTCAGCCGCAATTAGTTTTACTTCAGAAAACATTACTTTACGTTGAGGGTGTAGGTCGCCAACTCTATCCTCAGTTAGACTTGTGGAAGACGGCTAAACCGTTCCTGGAATCCTGGATTAAGGATCAGGTAGGTTTTCCAGCGCTGGTGCGCTCATTGAAAGAGAAAGGCCCGTTCTGGATTGAAAAAATGCCCGAAATTCCTGAACTGGTTTACGACAGTTTGCGTCAGAGCAAGAACCTTCAGCACAGCATGGATAAAATCGCCCGCGAGCTTCAGTCCAGTCGCGTGCGCCAGGGACAATCACGCTATCTCTTTGGGATTGGCGCAACGCTGCTGTTGAGCGGTACGTTGCTGCTAATCAATCGTCCGGACTGGCAGATGATGCCCGCCTGGCTGATGGCTGGCGGGGTTGTTGTCTGGCTAGCCGGATGGAGAAAAACGCGCTGAGTTTGCGTCGCCATCGACGGGTCGCATACGTATAATGCGACTTGACCAATTAATCATCTATTCCTGAGGAATTTGTATGGGTGGTATCAGTATCTGGCAATTAGTCATTATTGCCGTCATCGTCGTGCTGCTGTTTGGCACTAAAAAGCTCGGTTCTATCGGTTCCGATCTGGGCGCGTCTATCAAAGGCTTCAAGAAAGCAATGAGCGATGATGAGAACAAGCAGGATAAAGCCAGCCAGGATGCTGATTTTACTGCAAAATCCATCTCCGATAAGCAAGAAGAAGCCAAAAAAGAAGACGCCAAAAGCCACGATAAAGAGCAGGTGTAAGTCGTGTTCGACATTGGTTTTAGTGAGCTGCTGCTAGTCTTTGTGATTGGCCTGATCGTGCTGGGTCCGCAGCGTCTGCCCGTGGCGGTGAAAACCGTTGTGGGCTGGGTGCGTGCGCTGAGATCGCTGGCATCGACCGTTCAGAATGAGCTGGCACAGGAACTTAAGCTCCAGGAGTTTCAGGAAAGCCTGAAAAAGGTCGAGAAGGCGAGCATGGATAACCTGACGCCGGAACTGAAAGCCTCAATGGATGAACTGCGCGAAGCGGCGGAATCCATGAAGCGCTCTTACAGCGTTAACGATCCTGAAAAAGCGAGCGATGAAGCGAACACCATTCATAACCCGGTGGTGAAGGACAGCGAAGCGCAACGTGAGGGCGTGACGCCAGCGAGTGCTGAGCACCAGGCCGCCGCGCCAGAACAGACGCCGCAGGAAACCGAAGTGAAAAAACAGGCGCAGCCGGAAGACCCCACGATAAAAGTGGCGGAAGCGAAACCCGTCGCGCCTGTTTCCGAATCATCCCCCTCGTCGAGTGATAAAGCGTAACCATGGCAGTAGATGATACTCAACCGCTTATTACGCACCTTATTGAGCTGCGTAAGCGCCTGTTAAACTGCATTATTGCGGTTCTGGTGATATTCCTGTGCCTGGTCTATTTCGCCAACGATATCTATCAGGTGGTCTCTGCACCGCTGATTAAGCAGATGCCGCTGGGGGCAACGATGATTGCAACAGATGTTGCCTCACCGTTCTTTACCCCTATTAAGCTCACCTTTTGGGTGTCGTTGATTGCGTCTGCACCCGTCATCCTTTATCAGGTATGGGCGTTTGTGGCACCAGCGCTGTATAAACATGAACGTAAACTGGTGATCCCGCTGCTGGTCTCCAGCTCGTTGCTGTTCTATATCGGTATGGCGTTTGCCTACTTCGTTGTCTTCCCGCTGGCCTTTGGCTTCCTGACGCATACTGCGCCGGAAGGGGTGCAGGTGTCGACAGATATCGCCAGCTATCTCAGCTTCGTCATGGCGCTGTTTATGGCGTTTGGCGTGGCATTTGAAGTGCCGGTCGCCATTGTGCTGCTTTGCTGGGTTGGGGTAACGACCCCTGAAGACCTGCGTAAAAAGCGTCCGTATATCCTGGTAGGTGCATTTGTGGTCGGCATGCTGCTCACGCCGCCGGATGTTTTCTCGCAGACGTTACTGGCCATACCGATGTATTGCCTCTTTGAGGTTGGCGTATTCTTCTCGCGTTTCTACGTGGGTAAAGGACGCCGATCGGACGATGAAGACGATGCGTCTGAAAAGACCACTGAAGAGTAAAACCAGCCGCCCGTCAGGGCGGTTGTTATATGGGGATTCGCATGTTTGATATCGGACTCAACCTGACCAGCTCGCAGTTTGCAAAAGATCGCGATGACGTTGTTGCGCGTGCTTTTGACGCCGGCGTTAAAGGACTCCTGCTGACCGGAACTAACCTTCATGAGAGCGAGCAGGCGCAGCTTCTGGCGCAACGTTATGAACACTGCTGGTCAACCGCAGGCATCCACCCTCATGACAGTAGCCAGTGGACCGAGGAGAGCGCACAAATCCTTTACAGGCTGGCGAAAACCGCTGAGGTGGTGGCCATTGGCGAGTGTGGGCTCGATTTTAACCGCAACTTCTCCACGCCTGACGAACAGGAAAAGGCATTCACTGCCCAGCTTGCTCTGGCGGCAGAGCTTGAAATGCCCGTCTTTATGCATTGCCGCGACGCGCACGAACGTTTTCTCGCGCTTCTGGATCCCTGGTTGGATAAACTCCCCGGCGCGGTGCTGCACTGCTTCACCGGTTCAAGGCAGGAGGCGCAGGAGTGCCTGGCGCGCGGGCTGTTTCTCGGCATTACCGGCTGGGTTTGTGATGAGCGCCGCGGGCTTGAGCTACGCGAGCTGTTACCGTTGATTCCGGCCGACCGTTTGCTTATTGAGACTGATGCGCCTTATCTGCTGCCGAGAGATATGACGCCCAAACCGTCATCGCGGCGAAATGAGCCTGCATACCTGGGGCACATTGTTGAGCGCGTGGCGCGATGGCGTGGGGACGATCCGCACTGGCTTTCTGCGCAGACGGATGACAACGTGCGCCATCTCTTCAGGATCAGTTTTTAAACTTTACGGAAGTCGGTATTTTTGACGCTCTGCAACACCTGCTTGTTCAGCAGGTTGAGCAACAACATGGAGCGTGCTTCACCGTCCGGCTCGGCGAAAATCGCCTGCAGGCCTTCGAATGCACCTTCCGTAATGACGACGTTATCACCCGCGTAAGGGGTTTCCGGGTCGGTGATCCCTTCGGGCTGTTGATACACCGAAAGCTGATGAATGACCGTCGACGGAACGGTGGCCGGGTGGGCGCCAAAACGAACGAAGTGGCTGACGCCGCGCGTTGCGCTGATGGTGGTGGTGTGGATCACCTCAGGGTCGAACTCCACGAACAGGTAGTTCGGGAATAACGGCTCACTGACGGTTGTGCGCTTCCCGCGCTGCATTTTTTCAAGCGTGATCACGGGTGTCAGACAATTTACAGACTGACGTTCAAGATGTTCCTGCGCGCGCTGAAGTTGCCCGCGTTTGCAATACAGTAAATACCAGGCCTGCATAATCACTCTTTCCCTTAGTTCGGGGCGCAAGCATATCAAAACCCTGGAGGGATCGCTAAGTTGATTATAATGGGTGAACCTGGAACAGAACGCATAAGTTCACGCTAATTTAACAAAATTACAGCATCAAGCAGGCTTACGCCGTATAATGAAGCGCTTACAGAGAGGCCATGACTAACTGCATGAAATACCACGATCTCCGCGACTTCCTGACGCTGCTCGAAAAGCAGGGCGAACTCAAACGCATTACACTTCCTGTTGATCCTTATCTGGAAATGACAGAAATTGCTGACCGCACCCTGCGTGCCGGTGGCCCCGCGTTACTCTTTGAAAATCCGAAAGGTTACTCCATGCCGGTGCTGTGCAACCTGTTTGGTACACCGCGTCGTGTCGCATTGGGGATGGGGCAGGAAGACGTTACCGCGTTGCGTGAAGTGGGTAAGCTGCTGGCATTTCTGAAAGAGCCAGAGCCACCGAAAGGCTTCCGCGATCTGTTCGACAAGCTGCCGCAGTTTAAGCAGGTGCTGAACATGCCAACCAAACGCCTGCGCGGTGCGCCGTGCCAGCAAAAAGTGCTGGAAGGCGATGCGGTTGATTTGACCAAAATTCCCATTATGCAGTGCTGGCCTGAAGATGCTGCGCCGCTGATCACCTGGGGTTTGACCGTCACGCGCGGTCCGCATAAAGAACGGCAAAATCTGGGTATTTACCGCCAGCAGTTGATTGGTAAGAATAAGCTCATCATGCGCTGGCTGTCGCATCGCGGCGGCGCGCTGGATTTCCAGGAGTGGTGCGCTGCGCATCCGGGTGAACGTTTCCCGGTCTCTGTCGCCTTAGGCGCTGACCCGGCCACTATTCTGGGAGCCGTCACACCCGTGCCGGATACGCTCTCTGAATATGCGTTTGCCGGCCTGCTGCGCGGGACAAAAACCGAAGTCGTGAAGTGTATTTCGAACGATCTCGAAGTTCCGGCCAGTGCGGAAATTGTGCTGGAAGGTTACCTTGAGCAGGGCGAACTGGCACCGGAAGGCCCTTACGGCGACCACACCGGTTATTACAACGAAGTGGATAACTTCCCGGTGTTTACCGTTACGCACATTACGCAGCGTGAAGATGCGATTTATCACTCTACCTACACCGGTCGTCCACCGGATGAACCCGCAGTACTGGGGGTGGCGCTGAATGAAGTGTTTGTGCCGATCCTGCAAAAGCAGTTCCCGGAAATCGTTGATTTTTACCTGCCCCCTGAAGGGTGCTCGTATCGCCTGGCGGTAGTGACGATGAAGAAGCAGTATCCCGGTCATGCGAAACGCGTGATGATGGGCGTCTGGTCTTTCCTGCGCCAGTTTATGTATACCAAATTTGTTATTGTCTGCGATGATGACGTTAACGCTCGCGACTGGAATGACGTCATTTGGGCGATTACCACGCGAATGGACCCGGCGCGCGATACGGTGTTAGTCGAGAACACGCCGATAGATTACCTGGACTTTGCCTCGCCGGTTTCCGGTCTTGGCTCAAAAATGGGACTGGATGCCACAAATAAATGGCCTGGCGAAACCGACCGTGAATGGGGTCGCCCGATCAAAAAAGATCCTGCCGTGACCGCGCGTATTGACGCGATCTGGGATGAACTGGCCATAATGAATAACGGTAAACCTGAAACAGGCCGTTAAGCCCTATAGACTTCACGACAGAGAGAGCGAATGACAACCTTAAGCTGTAAAGTGACCTCGGTAGATGCCATCACCGACACCGTATATCGCGTCCGTTTAGTGCCAGAAGCGGCATTCTCTTTCCGCGCTGGTCAGTACTTAATGGTAGTGATGGATGAGCGTGATAAGCGTCCTTTCTCTATGGCCTCTACGCCAGCAGAGAAAGAATTTATTGAGCTGCATATTGGTGCGTCTGAGCTTAACCTGTACGCGATGGCCGTTATGGACCGCATCCTGAAAGAACGTGAGATTGTGGTCGACATCCCTCACGGCGAAGCGTGGCTGCGCGATGACGAAGATCGTCCGCTGATCCTGATCGCTGGCGGTACGGGATTCTCTTATGTGCGCTCTATTCTGTTGACCGCTCTGGCACGTAACCCGGACCGTGACATCACCATTTACTGGGGTGGCCGCGAAGAGAAACATCTGTATGACCTGTCTGAGCTGGAAGCGCTGAGCGTAACCCATCCTAACCTGCGCATTGAGCCGGTGGTTGAGCAGCCGGAAGAGGGCTGGCGTGGGCGTAGCGGTACCGTGCTGACGGCGGTATTGCAGGATCACGGCACGCTGGCAGGACACGATATCTATATCGCAGGTCGTTTCGAGATGGCGAAAATCGCCCGGGACCTGTTCTGTAACGAACGTGACGCGCGTGAAGATCGCCTGTTTGGCGATGCGTTTGCCTTCATTTAAATAAAAAACCCGCCCCTGACAGGCGGGAAGAACGGCAACTAAACTCTCTCTCTTCGCCAATGACGCCATAACTGCGTTGGCTGCGCTCGTTCACCCGAATCACTTACTTGAGTAAGCTCATCGGGATTCGCTCGCTTGCCGCCTTGTTCTGACGTCATTGGCTTTGAGATACTTTCCCTGATTTACACTCTCTCAAACACCGTCGCGATACCCTGACCCAACCCGATGCACATTGTTGCCAGTCCGAACTGGGCATCTTTGCGCTCCATCAGATTAATCAGCGTCGTGCTGATACGCGCCCCGGAGCAACCGAGTGGGTGGCCGAGGGCGATCGCGCCGCCGTTGAGGTTAATTTTCTCGTCGATCTGTTCCATCAGCCCCAGATCTTTAATGCACGGCAGGATCTGCGCGGCGAAGGCTTCGTTCATCTCGAACAGATCGATGTCGCTGGCGGTTAGTCCCGCTTTTTTCAGCGCCAGCTTCGAGGCCGGAACCGGGCCGTAACCCATGATTGAAGGATCGCAGCCCACGACAGCCATCGAACGTACCCGAGCGCGTGGGGTTAACCCCAGCTCACGGGCGCGGCTTTCGCTCATCACCAGCATCGCCGCTGCTCCGTCGGACAGCGCCGACGAGGTACCTGCCGTGACCGTACCGGTAACCGGATCAAATGCCGGACGCAACGTAGAAAGTGCTTCCACCGTTGTTTCCGGGCGGATCACTTCGTCGTAGCTGAACTGCTTCAGAACGCCGTCCGCATCGTGACCGCCGGTAGGGATGATCTCGTTTTTAAATGCGCCGGACTGCGTGGCAGCCCAGGCGCGGGCATGGGAACGTGCGGCAAACGCATCCTGCATTTCACGACTGATGCCGTGCAGGCGGGAGAGCATCTCCGCGGTGAGACCCATCATTCCCGCAGCTTTTGCCACGTTACGGCTCATCCCCGGATGGAAATCGACGCCGTGGCTCATCGGGACGTGCCCCATATGCTCCACACCGCCCACCAGGCAGGCCTGAGCATCGCCGGTCATGATCATACGTGCCGCATC
This sequence comes from Enterobacter cloacae complex sp. IR53030, assembly GCF_049238365.1. Classification (NCBI taxonomy): domain Bacteria; kingdom Pseudomonadati; phylum Pseudomonadota; class Gammaproteobacteria; order Enterobacterales; family Enterobacteriaceae; genus Enterobacter; species Enterobacter cloacae complex sp. IR53030. The sequence goes on along the minus strand of NZ_JBMKHA010000022.1, from coordinate 6,864 downwards.
GTGCAGCGCCTGCATGGACGAACCGCACAGACGGTTAACGGTGACGGCCGGAACCGAATGCGGGATCTCCGCCAGCAGTGACGCATTACGCGCGATATTGAAGCCCTGCTCCAGGGTCTGCTGCACGCAGCCCCAGTAGATATCGTCGAGCGCGGCGGGGTCCAATGCCGGATTACGCGCCAGCAGGCTACGCATCAGGTGTGCGGAGAGGTCTTCCGCGCGCACGTTACGGAATGCGCCGCCTTTTGAACGGCCCATCGGGGTGCGAATCGCATCAACAATGACAACCTTTTCCATTGTGACTCCTTAAGCCGTTTTCAGCTCGCCAACCGGACGGGCTGGCTCAACTGCTGGGTAATAGGGTTCGTTATGGCGCGCTTTGTTGCGCAGCCCTTCAGGCACTTCATAGAGCGGGCCGAGGTGCTGATACTGCTGAGCCATATCGAGATAGCGGGCGCTGCCGATGGTGTCCAGCCAGCGGAACGCGCCGCCGTGGAACGGAGGGAAGCCCAGGCCGTATACCAGCGCCATATCCGCTTCGGCCGGGCTGGCGATAATGCCTTCTTCCAGACAACGCACCACTTCGTTGATCATCGGGATCATCATGCGGGCGATGATCTCATCGTCGGTGAAGTCACGTTTTGACTGGCATACGTCGGCCAGCAGGCCATCCACCGCCGCATCCTCTTCTTTCTTCGGTTTGCCTTTGCTGTCTTCTTTATAGCGCCAGAAGCCCAGGCCGTTTTTCTGACCGAAGCGGTTAGCGTCGAACAGGGCGTCAATCGCGTCGCGATAATCTTTCTGCATGCGCTGCGGGAAGCCTGCCGCCATCACCGCCTGGGCGTGATGGGCGGTATCAATACCGACCACGTCCAGCAGATACGCCGGGCCCATCGGCCAGCCGAACTGTTTTTCCATCACTTTGTCGATTTTGCGGAAGTCTGCCCCATCGCGCAGCAGCTGGCTGAAACCGGCGAAGTAAGGGAACAGTACGCGGTTGACGAAGAAGCCCGGGCAGTCGTTAACAACGATCGGCGTTTTGCCCATCTTGCTTGCCCACGCCACCACTTTGGCGATGGTTTCGTCAGAGGTTTTTTCCCCTCGGATCACTTCGACCAGTGGCATACGGTGTACCGGGTTGAAGAAGTGCATTCCGCAGAAGTTTTCCGGACGCTTCAGTACGCTCGCCAGTTCGCTAATCGGAATAGTCGAGGTATTAGAGGCCAGTACGGTATCCGGACGAACTTTGTCTTCCGTTTCCGCCAGCACCGCTTTTTTGACTTTCGGGTTCTCTACGACCGCCTCAACGACCACGTCCACACGATCAAAACCGCTGTATTCCAGCACAGGCTGAATGGTAGAGATCACGCCCGCGAGCTTCAGCCCGTCAATTTTGCCGCGCTCCAGCTGTTTATTCAGTAACTTGGCCGCTTCGGTCATGCCCAGCGTCAGGGATTTCTCGTTAATGTCTTTCATCACTACCGGCACGCCTTTCCAGGCTGACTGGTAGGCGATGCCGCCACCCATAATGCCCGCCCCGAGTACCGCCGCGTGTTTTGGGGTCTCAACGTTTTTGGTCAGCTGTTTAGCTTTGCCTTTCACGAACTGATCGTTCAGGAAGATGCCAACCAGCGCGCGGGCTTCGTTGGTGTGCGCCAGCGGGACGAAGCTCTGATTTTCCAGTTTCAGGGCTTCGTCACGGCCCAGACGGGCGGCCGCTTCAATGGTTTTCACTGCCGTAATCGGCGCCGGGTAGTGTTTACCCGCCGTCTGCATCACCATGCCTTTGGCGATGGTGAAGCTCATGGTGGCTTCTATCTTGCTGAGTTTTAACGGCTCAAGCTTCGGCTGGCGTTTGGCTTTCCAGTCGAGATCGCCATTAATGGCCTGACGCAGAATAGCCAGAGCGCCTTCAACCAGCTTTTCTGGCTTAACCACGCCGTCCACCAGGCCGATTTTCTGCGCCTGTTCCGCGCCGACATCTTTACCGGCGGCGATGATCTCCAGCGCGCTGTCAGCACCCAGCATGCGCGGCATACGGACGGATCCGCCAAAGCCAGGCATGATCCCCAGTTTGGTTTCCGGCAGGCCGATACGCAGATCCGGCGTGGCCAGACGGTAGTCGGTCGCCAGCACGCACTCGCAGCCACCGCCTAATGCGTAACCATTAACGGCGGAAATAGTCGGAACAGGCAGGTCTTCCAGACGGTTAAAGACGCTGTTTGCAAAGTGCAGCCACTGGCTCAACTGTTCTTCAGGCACCTGGAACAGGGAAAGGAATTCGGTGATATCGGCACCGACAATAAAGGCTGCTTTGTTTGAGCGCAGCAGCAGCCCTTTTAATTCAGTTTGCTTTTCAAGTACTTCCAACGCCTGGCCAAGACTGGCCACGGTCGCGGTATCAAGCTTGTTCACTGAGCCGGGGGCATCGAACACCAGTTCGGCAATGCCATCTTCCAGCCAGTTGAGGTACAGGGTGTCGCCTTTGTAGAGCATGTCAGTCTCCTGAATCCAGCAATTGGATCTGGTCATACCAGATGAAACGGAGTGTGGGATTTATGTTAATAAAATGCAAATTGCTCATTAAGAAATTGCTGCATTGATCACGGTCGGTGGAAATCACGCAGCCGGAGTGAGGTGTGCTAAGATGCGATGACTTGAGGTCAAAAAAACGAAAGGAAGAATGATGGACTCACTGGCTTCGCTTTATAAAAATCATATCGTTACTCTACAGGAACGTACCCGCGATGTACTGGCCCGCTTCAAACTGGATGCCCTGCTTATCCATTCCGGCGAGCTGATAAACACATTTCTTGATGACCATGCCTATCCGTTCAAGGTTAACCCGCAGTTTAAAGCCTGGGTGCCTGTTACTCAGGTTCCTAACTGCTGGTTGCTGGTGGATGGCGTGAACAAGCCGAAACTGTGGTTCTACCTGCCGGTCGATTACTGGCACAACGTGGAACCGCTGCCGACCTCTTTCTGGACGGAAGAAATTGACGTGATTGCGCTGCCAAAAGCGGACGGCATTGGCAGCCAGCAGCCTGCTGCACGCGGCAATATCGCCTATATTGGCCCGGTTCCGGAGCGTGCATTGGGTCTGGATATTCCCGCGGACAAACTCAACCCGAAAGGGGTGCTGGACTTCCTGCATTACTACCGCGCGTACAAAACCGATTACGAACTTTACTGCATGCGTGAAGCGCAAAAAACGGCGGTGAATGGCCATCGTGCCGCACACGAGGCGTTCCAGTCCGGCATGAGCGAATTCGATATCAACCAGGCGTACCTGACCGCGACCGGCCACCGTGATACCGACGTGCCATACAGCAATATTGTCGCGCTGAATGAGCATGCTTCTGTTCTTCACTACACCAAACTGGACCATCAGGTTCCGTCGGAAATGCGCAGCTTCCTGCTTGATGCCGGCGCTGAGTACAACGGTTATGCGGCTGACCTGACCCGTACCTGGGCGGCTAATGCTGACACCGATTTCGCGCAGCTGATTAAAGACGTGAACGATGAGCAACTGGCGCTTATTGGTACCATGAAAGCCGGTACCAGCTACGTGGATTATCACGTTCAGTTCCATCAGCGCATCGCGAAGCTGCTGCGTAAGCATCAGATTGTGAAAGACATGAGCGAAGAGGCAATGGTCGAGAACGATCTCACCGGGCCATTCATGCCGCACGGTATTGGTCACCCGCTGGGCCTGCAGGTTCACGACGTCGCTGGCTTTATGCAGGATGATACCGGTACGCATCTTGCGGCACCGTCTAAATATCCTTACCTGCGCTGCACCCGTATTCTTGAGCCTCGTATGGTGTTGACGATTGAACCGGGGATCTACTTTATTGAATCCCTGCTGGCGCCATGGCGTGAAGGTCAGTTCAGCAAACACTTCAACTGGGAAAAAATTGACGCACTGAAACCGTTTGGCGGTATTCGTATCGAAGATAACGTGGTGATTCACGAGAACGGTATCGAGAATATGACGCGAGACCTGAAGCTGGCCTGATGGAAAGCTGGCTGATACCGGCTGAACCGGTCACCTTTGTTGAGGAAATCAAGAAAAGCCGCTTTATTACGCTGCTGGCACACACCGACGGCGTTGAAGCGGCAAAGGCATTTGTTGAGTCTGTCCGGGCTGAGCATCCTGACGCACGTCACCACTGTGTGGCGTGGGTGGCAGGGCCCCCGGACGATTCGCAACAGCTTGGCTTTTCCGATGACGGTGAACCCGCGGGAACCGCCGGTAAACCCATGCTCTCGCAGCTGATGGGCAGCGGCGTGGGTGAAATTACCGCCGTGGTGGTGCGTTACTACGGCGGCATCTTGTTAGGCACGGGCGGGCTGGTGAAAGCCTATGGCGGTGGCGTTCAGCAGGCACTGAATATATTGACGACCACCCGCAAAACGCCGCTCACCGAATATACTCTATTGTGCGATTACGCCCAATTATCCGGCATCGAAGCGTTGCTGAAACAGTTTAATGGCGTTATCGCGCACAGTGACTTTCAGGCGATGGTGCAATTACGCGTGGCGCTTCCTCAGGCGGAGCTGGCTGCTTTTTCAGCAAAACTGGCAGATTTTAGTCGCGGTTCGTTGCAATTACTGCCGATTGAAGAATAATCCCCACCTCACTTTTTTGAATACCAAAGGAAGCGGCAGAGATGCATTTTCGTGCCATAACCCGAATCGTTGGACTGCTGGTCATACTTTTTTCCGGGACGATGATTCTCCCAGGACTGGTGGCGCTTATCTACCGGGACGGCGCGGGGCGGGCATTTACCCAGACCTTTTTTGTCGCACTGGCAATTGGCTCGCTGCTGTGGTGGCCGAATCGTCGTCAGAAAGGTGAGCTGAAATCCCGCGAAGGCTTTCTGATCGTGGTGCTGTTCTGGACGGTGCTGGGGAGCGTGGGTTCGCTGCCCTTTATCTTCTCCGAGCAACCTAACCTGAGCATCACGGATGCCTTTTTTGAATCGTTCTCGGGGTTAACGACCACCGGGGCGACGACGCTGGTGGGTCTGGATTCATTACCCCACGCCATCCTCTTTTATCGCCAGATGCTGCAGTGGTTCGGCGGTATGGGGATCATCGTCCTGGCGGTAGCTATTCTGCCCATTCTGGGCGTCGGTGGGATGCAGTTGTACAGGGCTGAAATGCCCGGGCCGCTGAAAGATAACAAGATGCGCCCGCGTATTGCCGAGACGGCGAAAACCCTGTGGCTGATTTATGTCCTGCTGACGGTGGCCTGTGCGCTGGCGCTCTGGTTTGCCGGGATGCCTGCTTTTGATGCCATCGGACACAGCTTTGCGACAATCGCTATCGGCGGGTTCTCCACCCACGATGCCAGCGTAGGCTACTTCGATAGCCCAACGATCAACACCATCATTGCGATTTTCCTGCTGATTTCTGGCTGTAACTATGGCCTGCACTTCTCTTTACTGAGCGGGCGAAGCCTGAAGGTGTACTGGCGCGACCCTGAGTTCCGCATGTTTATTGGTGTCCAGCTTACGCTGGTCGTCATCTGTACCCTGGTGCTGTGGTTCCATGATGTTTACAACTCCGCGCTGACGACCCTAAACCAGGCGTTCTTCCAGGTGGTATCAATGGCGACGACGGCCGGATTTACCACGGACAGTATTGCGCGCTGGCCGCTGTTCCTGCCGGTACTCCTGCTGTGCTCTGCGTTTATTGGTGGCTGCGCCGGGTCGACGGGCGGTGGCCTGAAGGTGATTCGTATTCTGCTGCTGTTCAAGCAGGGCAACCGTGAGCTGAAACGACTGGTCCACCCGAACGCGGTCTACAGCATTAAACTGGGGAACCGCGCGCTGCCGGAACGTATTCTCGAAGCCGTATGGGGCTTTTTCTCGGCGTATGCGCTGGTCTTTATCGTCAGTATGCTGGCGATCATCGCGACGGGGGTGGATGATTTCTCCGCCTTTGCGTCCGTCGTCGCAACATTGAATAACCTCGGGCCAGGCCTGGGGGTCGTGGCGGATAACTTTGCCAGTATGAACCCGGTCGCGAAATGGATCCTCATTGCCAATATGCTGTTTGGTCGTCTTGAGGTCTTTACGCTGCTGGTGCTCTTCACCCCAACATTCTGGCGCGAATAAGGAGCCGTTGATGAAAACACTGATTCTTTTCTCTACGCGAGACGGACAAACTCGTGAGATTGCCGCGTATCTGGCGTCGGAATTAAAAGAACTGGGTATTTACTCGGATGTGGTGAACCTGAATCGCGCGGAGCAGATCACCTGGCAGGAGTACGATCGCGTGGTGATTGGCGCCTCTATTCGTTACGGGCATTTCCATCCAGCGCTGGATCGCTTTGTGAAAAAGCACACGGCGGTGCTCAACAAATTGCCCGGCGCGTTTTACTCGGTCAATCTGGTTGCGCGTAAAGCCGAGAAGCGTACGCCGCAGACCAACAGCTATACGCGCAAGTTTTTACTCAGCTCACCGTGGCAGCCAGCCCTGTGCGCGGTTTTTGCTGGTGCGCTGCGTTACCCTCGATACCGTTGGTATGACCGTTTCATGATCCGCCTGATTATGAAAATGACCGGTGGTGAAACCGATACCCGCAAAGAAGTGGTTTATACCGACTGGTCGCAGGTGGCCAGTTTTGCGCGGGAAATCGCACATTTAACGGACGATTCGCGCCTTAAATAAGCGTTAAGTTTGAAAAGTGAGCGAACGAAAAGTTTTTTGTATTTTGTGCTTGTCACTGTGAAATAACTCCCTATAATGCGCCTCCACTGACACGGAACAACGGCACACACGCCGCCGGGTCAGCAGAGAAAAGCAAAATAAACGCTTGACTCTGAAGCGGGAAAGCGTAATATGCACACCCCG
>NZ_JBMKHA010000021.1:0-107213 GCF_049238365.1 Enterobacter cloacae complex sp. IR53030 | reverse complement strand
ATCCATGTCACTTTGAGTGCCCACACAGATTGTCTGATAAATTGTTAAAGAGCAGTTGCAACGCGGCTTTCAGCTCACCGTTGCGAGGTCCCGTATATTACGTTTTCCTCATTCAGAGTCAAGCGATTATTTTTGCTTTTCTCTGTTGGCGCTCATCTCTGAACCCCGCTAACCCGGCGGCCTGTAAGCCGTTGTTCCGTGTCAGTGGAGGCGCATTATAGGGAGTTCTCAGACGTTGACAACCCCTCTTTTAAAAAAAACTTTCAACCGTCTCTTTTTTGCTCAAAACCGTGCTATAGCGCCAGTTTTTCGAGCGTTTGAAAGCCATAACGGCGTAAAACGGGTAAAAGTTGCTCAGTCTCTTTCGTAATTGCCATACAAAAAGCAATATTCGCATCGGCTGATTTCGCATCAGGCGCTTCATGTTCCAGCAGCCAGGCCGTACGACGCGCGATAGCCGCACCGGAATCCACCAGCCGTGTTCCCTCCGGTAGTACCTCTAACAGCTCTTCCTGTAGTAACGGGAAGTGGGTGCAGCCGAGCACAACCGTATCCGGGGGTTCGAGCATCCGCAACCATGGACGAAGAATACGACGCAGCTCGTCGAGTGATACCGCCTGTCCATGCAATTTCGCTTCGGCCATCTCCACCAGCTCTGCCGAACCGAGCATCGCAATCTGGCATTCGTTAGCAAAACGCTCGATCAGCTCGCGGGTATATGGGCGCTTTACCGTACCTCGCGTGGCCAGCAACCCCACAATGCCGTTCGCCGTCAAACGTGCCGCAGGCTTGATTGCAGGCACGACGCCCACAACCGGGAACGGGAATTTTTCACGCAGGGCGGGAAGGGAAACGGTGCTCGCCGTATTACAGGCGATGACGGCCAGTGCAAGGGGATAGCGCTTTTGCACTGCAGTGACGATTTCAACCACGCGCTCGACGATAAAGTCCTCACTCTTTTCCCCGTACGGGAACGCGACGTTATCGAAAGCGTAAATGTAATGGAGATCCGGCAGGAGATGCCGAATCTCATCATAGACCGAAAGCCCACCGACGCCGGAATCAAATACCAGCACGGTGGGACGCGGATTAGAAGGTGTAGCTGCCAGACAAGGTGTATTCCCGTCCTGCAGTTTGGTAGCCATAAACTGTCTCGTAATCTTTATCGAACAGGTTGGCTATTTTACCACGAACTGTGAGGTGTGAGGTGACAGGATACGAAACTGCGACATCCCACAGGCTGACACCACCCATTTTTACTTTCTCTGACGGATAAGTACCAAAGTCAGTGTCGTAACGCGTACCGAGATAGTGATAAGTCAGGCTCCAGTCGAAATCATAGATCTGCGTATCGAGCTGATATTTCACCTGCTGCTTAGCACGACGGTCCAGAAGTTCGTTGGTTGCTGCATTGCGGGCATCCACATAGTCGTAGCCCACAGTATGCGTCAACGGACCCGTATCAAACGATGCTGTCGCTTCCACACCTTTAATGCGTGCTTTACCGACGTTGTAATATTGCTGGAGGTTATTATTGAAGTCGATGAGATTATCAACGTCATTACGGTAGCCGGAAACGCGCCAGCTCACCCCCGCAGTCAGGCCTTCAAACGCGCCTTCCCACTGCTTGCTCTCTTCGGGATCAAGATGGTCATTGCCATAGAAGCCATAGAGTTGCCCCAGATTCGGTGCTTTATAGGCCGTACCATAAGAGGCAATGAAGCGGTAACCGTCCACGAACTCCCACGCTGCACTGCTTTGCCAGGTGCCATGACGACCAAACTGAGAGTTGTCATCGCTGCGAACTGCCCCTTCCAGAGTGACATCACCAAACTGCTGCAACCCCGTCAGGTAAACGCCGGTGTTACGCAAGTCATAGCCGTTGGTCACATAGTTTGTACCCGGTTCAGTGCTCTGCTTCTGCCAGTCAACGCCCGCGCCAATGTTCCCGTGACCCACATCAACAGAGTTGAGCCACTGGACGTTGTACTGTTTGATTTCATCCAGTGTCGCAGTCGAATCGTAACGGCCCAAACTCGGGTCGTAGTTATAGTCCTTGCTGTGGCTATAGCTGGTGAGCAGCTGTGAATGGAAGATGTCATCGTTGAAGCGCAATCCTGCATCCCAGGTCTGGCTATAGAGCTGACGGGTATCGACCAGTACGTCAGGCGTAAATGAACTGTAATAACCGTCGTAGGCCGTACGGTTGCTGTAGCCAAAGCCGCGAACAAATCCGCTCCACTGGTCTGAGAATGCGTGATCCACTGCGCCATAGAGCGTTTTATTCATAAAGCCGTCGCGATCGGTCTGGGCAAGGCCACCATTGTTGCCGTCCGCGACCACATCGAAACCTTTGGTATAGGTGTAATCACCCGCAAGCGTGACGCGCGTGCTGTCACCCAGCGTCTGCTGAGTGCTGCCGCCATAGTTTTGGTAACCGTGCGATCCTACGCCTGCATTCAGGGTCGTACCGTCCTTTGCGCGGGTGGTGATGATGTTCACTACGCCACCAATCGCATCCGAGCCATACACTGCCGAACGCGGGCCACGAACGTATTCGATACGCTGCACCAGAGCGATGGGGAACTGGCTGAGATCGGACGATCCCGTGACGCCCGCCTGGTTAAGACGGATGCCATCAACGAGAATCAGGACGTGGCTGGAGTTGGTACCACGTATAAAGAGAGAAGAGAGTTGACCCATCCCACCACTTTGCGCCGTATCCACACCGGGCAGGCGACGCATAACATCCAGGACTGAGGTTGATTGCCAACGGTCAATATCGGCACGCGTGACAACGGAGGTTGCCGCCAGAATAGTTTTTTCAGGTTGTTCAAAACGATTTGCCGTCACCACCAACGAGTCGGCGCTATCCTGCGCCCAGCTCGAAAATGCCGTGACGGACAGCGCCGTCAACAGCGATACTTTTTTAATCATTGTTAAAGCATCCACAATATAAGAAGGATGCCGCAGGCCCCATCGATAGCACGCGATGATGAAACCAAATGCGACGTGATCCCGGCAGGTCTTCGGGCTAGGTGGCGTTATACGGATGAAGACTTCCCATTTTCACAGTGTCTACAACGTTCATCCCGCCAGTCTTTACCGCTGCGCGTCAGCTCCAGAATTACACTGGATTCCCTTTTCACTCTCAGGAGACCGGAAACAGAATGCTACAATTAGACACGTATAGATGTCCAGACAGCTATGAGCCATTAAATCTGGACATCCCCTGCACAATGCCTACAATCCCCGCGTAATTCTTTATCACTCAGGACGCATCATGACCCCAGAACACCTCCCGACAGAACAGTACGACGCGCAGCTGGCAGAGAAAGTCGTCCGCCTGCAAAGTATGATGACGCCGTTCAACGCGCCCGTTCCCGAGGTGTTCCGCTCTCCCGTCAGCCACTACCGCATGCGCGCCGAGTTCCGCATCTGGCACGACGGAGATGACCTGTACCACATCATTTTCGATCAGCAGACGAAATCCCGCATTCGCGTGGACAGCTTCCCGGCGGCGAGTGAGCTCATCAACCAACTGATGACCCTGATCATTGACGGTGTGCGCGATAATCCGGTGCTGCGTCATAAGCTGTTCCAGATTGACTATCTGACCACGCAAAGCAATCAGGCGATTGTCTCTCTGCTCTACCACAAAGCGCTGACCGACGAATGGCGCGAACAGGCAGAAGCCCTGCGCGATGCGCTGCGTGCGCAGAACATCAATGTCCACCTGATTGGCCGCGCGACCAAAACCAAAATCATGCTGGATCAGGATTACGTCGATGAGCGTTTGCCGGTAGCGGGTAAAGAGATGATTTATCGTCAGGTCGAGAACAGCTTCACTCAGCCGAACGCCGCGATGAACGTGCAGATGCTGGAGTGGGCGCTCAAGGCGACGGAAGGATCTAAAGGCGACCTGCTTGAGCTGTACTGCGGTAATGGCAACTTCTCCCTGGCCCTGGCACGTAACTTTGATCGCGTTCTGGCAACCGAAATTGCCAAGCCGTCAGTTGCCGCCGCGCAGTACAACATTGCCGCTAACCATATCGACAACGTGCAGATCATTCGTATGGCCGCAGAAGAGTTCACGCAGGCCATGAACGGCGTGCGGGCGTTTAACCGCCTGGAAGGGATCGACCTGAAGAGCTACCAGTGTGAGACGATTTTTGTCGACCCGCCGCGCAGTGGCCTGGACAGCGAAACCGAAAAGATGGTGCAGGCGTACCCGCGCATTTTGTACATCTCCTGTAACCCGGAGACGCTGTGCAAGAACCTCGAAACATTAAGCCAGACGCACAACGTTGAACGTCTGGCGCTGTTCGATCAGTTCCCATATACGCACCATATGGAGTGCGGCGTTTTACTGACCGCACGGTAATCTGTAGGCCGTTTTTGGCAGGTGGCGCTTCGCTTACCTGCCCTACAAATAATTCATTACTCTGGTAACTGGCTCTTACGGCTACGCATGCGCGAGCCAATCCAGAATACCAGCGCCACAGACAGTACCGCAGGGAAGAAGTTAGATCCGATATCCGGATACTCCGCACGCACCACGGTGCTATACAGCAATACGCCCAGAATAAAGCAGGCAGCGGCCAGCCCCGGTAACCCCACCGGCATGGTGCGGTTCAGGTAACGTTGATGCAGGCAGTACACCGTCAGCACCAGCGCAATAAGCGGGAAAATCGAAAACGGAACAATTGAGCTAAAAATAGCGGCAAACGTCCCATTAATGGATAAGCCAGCGATCAATGCCAGCAACAGCGTCCCTTTATCCTGACCTGACTGTTTCATTACTCACCTTCACTCTTCGGTTTGATGTGCCAGTTTCTCTTGTTCACGGCGATACCAGTAGTACGCGCCTTTGGAGATCATCCTGAGCTGCAATACCAGTCGCTCTTCGAGCTGTTTGCGTTGTTCAATGCTGACATCCAGCGCTTCGGCACCCGCGCTGAAAACAATCGTCACCATCGCCTCAGCCTGTGCTTCAGTAAACGCACGCGGCATATGGTTTTCGAGTTCAAGATAGTCGGCAAGTTCCGCGATGAAGTGCTGAATTTCACGCGCGACGGCGGCACGAAACGCCGCCGATGTGCCCGAACGCTCGCGCAAAAGCAGACGAAACGCGTTGGGGTTATTGCCAATAAATTCCATAAAGGTCGACACGGAGGTGCGTATCACGCTCCCCCCTTTGGCGATACGCTGACGTGCCTGGCGCATCAGCTGGCGCAGCATCAGACCGCTTTCATCGACCATGGTCAGGCCCAGTTCATCCACATCACGGAAATGACGATAGAAGGACGTTGGCGCAATCCCGGCCTCGCGTGCGACTTCGCGCAGGCTCAAACTGGCAAAACTCCGCTCGGCACTCAGTTGACTGAATGCGGCTTCCACCAGCGAACGCCGGGTTTTCTCTTTTTGTTGTGCTCTTACGCCCATCACGATAGTTGAATCCTTCCAAAGGCCTGCTGGCACTATACCAGAGAATAAAATTAATCTGTTTGCCTGGCTTTGTGAATGATTGTTTACGTGCGGTTTGTGCTCCACTGCCGGAAAAAAGCACAACGATAATTGGGTTACCCTGGCAATGATGTTATGATTCTGTTGCTTTTATGTATAAGAACAGGTAAGCCTTACCATGCCACATTCCTACGATTACGACGCAATAGTTATTGGTTCCGGCCCCGGCGGCGAAGGCGCTGCTATGGGTCTCGTGAAACAGGGAGCCAGAGTAGCGGTCATTGAGCGCTACCATAATGTCGGCGGCGGTTGCACCCACTGGGGCACCATCCCTTCAAAAGCCCTCCGCCACGCCGTTAGCCGCATTATCGAATTTAACCAGAACCCTCTTTACAGCGACCACTCCCGACTTCTTCGTTCCTCCTTTGCCGACATCCTGAATCATGCGGATACCGTCATTAACCAGCAGACGCGCATGCGCCAGGGGTTTTATGAGCGTAACCACTGTGAGATTTTGCAGGGCAACGCGCATTTTGTGGATGAACACACCCTGGCACTTGAATGCCACGACGGTTCGGTTGAGACCCTCACCGCCGAAAAATTTGTGATTGCCTGCGGATCGCGCCCTTACCACCCTGCCGACGTCGACTTCTCGCACCCGCGCGTTTACGACAGCGACTCGATTCTGAGCCTGCACCATGAACCCCGCCACGTCATTATCTATGGCGCAGGGGTCATTGGCTGCGAATATGCGTCGATCTTCCGCGGAATGGATGTCAAAGTTGATCTCATCAACACGCGCGACCGCCTGCTGGCATTCCTCGATCAGGAGATGTCAGACTCTCTCTCCTACCACTTCTGGAACAGCGGCGTGGTGATTCGCCACAACGAAGAGTACGAGAAGATTGAAGGTTGCGACGACGGTGTGATCATGCACCTCAAGTCCGGTAAGAAGCTGAAAGCGGACTGCCTGCTGTACGCCAACGGTCGTACCGGCAACACCGATTCCCTGCAGCTGGAGAATATCGGACTTGAGACCGACAGCCGCGGTCAGCTGAAGGTCAACAGCATGTACCAGACTGCCCTGCCGCACGTTTACGCGGTCGGCGACGTGATTGGTTACCCAAGCCTGGCCTCTGCCGCTTATGACCAGGGCCGTATTGCCGCACAGGCGCTGGTGAAAGGTGAAGCGACGGCGCATCTGATCGAAGATATCCCGACCGGCATCTATACCATTCCGGAAATCAGTTCCGTAGGGAAAACCGAGCAGCAGCTGACGTCAATGAAAGTGCCATATGAGGTGGGTCGCGCGCAGTTTAAACATCTGGCGCGGGCGCAAATTGTCGGAATGAGCGTGGGGACGCTGAAAATCCTGTTCCATCGCGAGACGAAAGAGATCCTCGGCATTCACTGCTTTGGTGAACGCGCGGCGGAAATCATTCACATCGGCCAGGCGATTATGGAGCAAAAAGGCGGCGGTAACACCATTGAGTACTTCGTTAACACCACCTTTAACTACCCGACTATGGCGGAAGCCTATCGGGTCGCCGCGCTGAACGGCTTAAACCGCCTGTTTTAACGCGTTATCGAAATGGCCATCCATCGCACCGCGGATGGCCTCTGCCAGCTGCTCATAGCGGCTGCGCAGCGGTGACCCCGGACGATAAACAAGGCCGATCGTGCGACGCGGTTCCGGCTTAATGCACGGCAGATAAACCACGCCATCACGCTTACGCTCGCGCGGCACGGCCAGCGCAGGCAGCAGCGTAATCCCGCTTCCCGCCGCCACCATATTACGCAGCGTTTCCAGGCTGGTTGCGCGGAAATGGGTATCTTCGTCGGCACCCGCTTCAAAGCAAAAGCCCATTGCCTGATCGCGCAGACAGTGGCCATCTTCCAGCATCAGCAGCTTTTCACCGGCCAGATCGGCCATCGGCACGCGATCGCGGTTCGCCCACGGGTGATCTTCATAGATCGCCAGCATCATTGGCTCATCGAACAGCGGCACTTCAATAAACGCTTCGCTCTCTTTCACCAGCGCCAGAATAGCGCAGTCAAGCTTGCCGCTATCTAACTGCGCCAGCAGTTGATGGGTTTGCGCTTCATGCAGGTACATTTCGAGTTTTGGGAAAGTCTGGTGCAACATTGGAATAATGTGCGGCAAAAGATACGGGCCAACGGTTGGGATCAGGCCAATATGCAGTGGGCCGGACATCGCTTCCCCCTGCTGGCTTGCCATTTCCTTGAGCACTTTGACCTCGCGCAGCACGGTGCGCGCCTGATCCACCAGCAACAAACCGGCCTGGGTGAACAGTACCTTACGACTGGTGCGCTCCAGCAGCATCACGCCCAGCTCATCTTCCAGCTTGCGGATCTGACCGCTCAGCGTCGGCTGGCTGACGTGGCAGGAATCTGCAGCACGGCGAAAATGGCGGTGCTCGGCTAGCGCTACCAGGTATTCAAGATCACGAATATTCATTATTCATCCTCCGTCGCCACGATAGTTCATGGCGATAGATAGCATAGCAACGAACGATTATCCCTATCAAGCTTTCTGTTGAATAATACACCACATAGACGAGGCGGCACGTGTTTGACCCTTGACGTCCCCGCACCGTCATCGAGTTTCTCTCAAAACTCGAACAACTAAAGCCAACGTGAACTTTTGCGGACCCCGTGGTCCGCTTTTTTTTTGCGCAAAAAAGCCCGAGGTAAACGCAAAATGGCAACCGAAGTTGCCATTTTTAGTGTTTGCTCCCTCTCCCTGTGGGAGAGGGCCGGGGTGAGGGCACCCACCCGCACCGATCAAACCAACCGGTTTTTCGCATCCGTAATCGCCTGCGCGACCTGCTTCGGCGACACGCCGCCTTTCGCGGCACGCTTATCCAGGCAGGATTGCAGCGCCAGAATCGGATAGACATCCTCCCCGATAGCCGCACTGAACTTCTGCAGGTCAGCAAGCGCCAGGTCTTCCAGTGGTTTACCCTGACGAATGGCTTCCACCACCGCTTCGCCCACAATATGGTGCGCTTCACGGAACGGTACGCCCTTCGCGACCAGGTAATCCGCCAGCTCGGTGGAGTTGGCATACCCCTGCTGCGCCGCTTCCTGGCAGCGCGGACGTTTCACCTGAATGCCATCCAGCACCAGCGCACCCATATGCAGACAATCCAGCCAGGTGTCGAGCGCGTCGAACAGCCCTTCTTTGTCTTCCTGCATATCTTTGTTATAAGCCAGTGGCAGCCCTTTCAGGGTCATCATCATACCGGTAAGTGCGCCCTGCACACGGCCACACTTGCCGCGAATCAGCTCCAGCGCGTCCGGGTTTTTCTTCTGCGGCATCAGGGAAGATCCGGACGTCACGCGGTCGGACAGCTCCACAAAACCGGCTTCACCGGAGTTAAAGAAGATCAGGTCTTCGGCAAAGCGCGACAGATGCACCATCCCGATAGACGCATTGGAGAGCAGCTCCAGTACATGGTCACGGTCAGACACGCTGTCCAAGCTGTTACGGGTGGCAGAGGCAAAGCCCAGCCAGCCTGCCAGCTGCTCACGGTCGATTTCATACGCGGTACCGGCCAGCGCGCCGCTGCCCAGTGGGCTAACATCCAGACGTTTCAGGGTGTCCTGCAGACGGCTTTCGTCACGCGCCAGCATCTCAACATAGGCCAGACACCAGTGGGCAAAGGTCACCGGCTGCGCGCGTTGCAGGTGGGTATAGCCCGGCATCACGGCGTCCTGGTTGTTCTGCGCGGTCTCTACCAGCGCGCTCTGCAGCTGACGGTTAGCTGCCAGCAGCTCGCCAACGGTCTCTTTACACCACAGCTTCAGGTCGGTCGCAACCTGGTCGTTACGGCTACGGCCGGTGTGTAGCTTTTTACCCAACTGACCGACTTTGTCGATAAGTTTGCCTTCCACCCAGCTGTGAATATCCTCGGCATCGCTCTGCAGGATTTGCTGCGGATCCAGACGCACCTCTTCCAGAAGGTTATTCAGCGCCTCTTCCAGTTGTAGCTGCTCCTCTGCGGTCAGCACGCCAACGGTCACCAGCGCTTTGGACCAGGCCACAGAGCCGACAATATCCTGTTCGGCCAGGCGGTAGTCGAAGCGCAAAGAGTCATTGAACTGTTTGAACCGCTGATCCGCTGCCTGTGTAAAACGCCCACCCCAAAGTGCCATAACATGCTTCCTTAATATCTTTGAATTTCACTGCCCGGTGACGCTGCGCTTACCGGGCCTACAAAACATTAAATCGATTACGCTAAAATACGCGTGCCAATCGGCGTGCCGTTAAACAGCGCCGGCAGTTGTTCCGCGTGACGCCAGGAGGCGATATCCACCGGGCGACCCAGCGTGCGAGCGGCATCCAGCGCGGCGTTCACTTTGACGATCATGCCGTCAGTAATGATGCCCTGCGCGATCAGCTGTTCGGCTTTGGCCGCGGTCATTTCCGCGATGCGCTGGCCTTTGCCGTCCAGAATGCCGCTCACGTCGGAAAGCAGGATCAGGTCTGCGCCCAGCGTAGCCGCCAGAGCCGTTGCCGCCTGATCCGCGTTAACGTTCATTAGCTCGCCCTCTTCGGTCACGCCGATAGAGCTCACCACTGGCAGGAAACCACCTTCCAGCAGCGTGTTAATCAGCTTAGGCGAACCCGGCTGCGCCAGTCCAACGTGGCCGAGCTCTTCATCGAGCTGGGTCACTTTTACGCTGTCGCCATCCCCCAGACAGAGGCCAACGGAGGCGATATGATGTTTCTTCGCCCATGCCAGCAGCGTTTTGTTCGCCGTTCCCGCCAGCGCGCCGGTAATGATGTCAATCTGGTCAGCGGGCGTGACGCGCAGGCCGTTTTTCTTTTTCACCGGCAGGTTGAGCCCTTTCATCAGCTCATCTACCACGCAGCCGCCGCCGTGCACAATCACCAGCGGACGTTGGTGTGATTCACGATAGTTCACCAGCGCGGTAAACAGACGCTCCAGCGCTTCTTCGCTGTCCAGCAGTACACCACCGAGTTTGATAATTAATGGGTTCATCATCACACCTTAAATAAGAGCCTGCGTTTCAGGGAAGCCGAAACGAATATTTGCACACTGCATTGCCTGTGCGGCAGCGCCTTTGAGTAAGTTATCTTCTGCAGCGACCACAATCAGGTGCTCGCCCTGTACGGCAAAGCCGATGTCGCAGAACGGCAGCCCGACCACGTTTTTCAGCGCCGGCACGCCTTTGTCATACAGACGCACCAGCGGTTTATCCGCATACGCCTGCGTGAAGACCTCGCTTACCTGCTCTTTGGTCACGCCCGGTTTCAGGCGGCAGGTGATGGTTTCAAGGATCCCGCGCGGGAAGCTGCCCAGATGCGGCGTGAAAATGACGTCCGTACCCAGATGCGTCGTGATTTCAGGGTGATGGCGGTGATTAAACACGCCATACGGCTGAAGGCTCACTTCGCAGAAGCTATTAGAGATCGCCGCTTTGCGCCCTGCTCCGCTCACGCCGCTGGTGGCGTTGATCACCGGCCACTGGTTCAGATCCAGCAGACCTGCGTCGATCAGCGGTTTCAGGGAAAGTTGCGCCGCCGTCGGGTAGCAGCCCGGCACGGCAATCAGATCCGCTTCTTTGAGTTTGTCTGTTCTCCACTCCGCCAGGCCGTAAACCGCTTTTTCAAGCAGATCGGGGTGCTGATGGGTGAAACCGTAATATTTTTCGTAGAACGCGCCGTCGTTAACGCGGAACGCACCGGAGAGATCGAACACCACGCAGCCGGCTGCCAGGAACTGCGGTGCCAGGTCATGACTGACTTCGTGCGCAGTGGCTAAAAACACCACGTCAACGCCGTCGGTGAACTCACTGATGTCAGACATCGGCTGCAGCGGCAGATCGACAATGCCCAAAAGCCACGGATGCAAATCGGAAATTAACTTTCCTGCATCATTGCTTTGCGCTGACACGGTCAAAGCGGTTATGGTCATATGTGGATGGCGATTCACGTAGCTTACAAGCTCTGCGCCCGCATAACCGCTAGCGCCTACAATCAGCGTATTCAACATCGGGTTCCTTTATGCTCAACGTTAATGTATTTTTATTCACATTTATTGCATGAATATTGATACTATCACGACCTAAGGTGTGTCAACAATGAAAATGAACTTACCGCCATTTATCGAGATCTACCGCGCCCTGATTGCCACACCGTCCATCAGTGCAACGGAAGAAGCGCTGGATCAAAGCAATGAGTCTTTAATCAATCTGCTGGCGGGTTGGTTTAGCGATCTTGGGTTTAACGTTGAGGTACAGCCCGTCCCCGGAACCCGTCATAAATTTAACCTGCTGGCCAGCACCGGAACCGGTGCGGGCGGCCTGCTGCTTGCCGGTCATACCGACACCGTGCCGTTTGACGATGGCCGCTGGACTCGCGATCCGTTCACCCTGACCGAGCACGACAACAAACTCTATGGTCTCGGCACCGCCGACATGAAAGGCTTCTTCGCCTTTATCCTCGACGCGCTGCGTGACGTGAACGTGACAAAACTGAAAAAGCCGCTCTACATTCTGGCGACCGCCGACGAAGAGACCAGCATGGCGGGCGCGCGCTACTTCTCTGAAAACACGTCGATTCGCCCGGATTGCGCCATTATCGGCGAACCGACTTCACTGCAACCGATTCGCGCGCATAAAGGCCATATCTCGACGGCCGTGCGCGTGCTGGGCCAGTCCGGCCACTCCAGCGATCCGGCGCGCGGCGTAAATGCGATTGAGCTGATGCATGACGCCATCGGCCGCATCATGACCCTGCGCGACTCGCTGAAAGAACGTTATCACTATGACGCGTTCACCGTGCCGTATCCGACCCTAAACCTCGGCAGCCTGCACGGCGGCGATGCCTCCAACCGTATCTGCGCCTGCTGCGAACTGCATATGGATATCCGCCCGCTGCCGGGTATGACGCTGAGCGATCTCGACGGCTTGCTGAATGAAGCACTGGCCCCGGTGAGCGAGCGCTGGCCGGGCCGCCTGACGGTCTCCGAACTGCATCCGCCGATCCCGGGTTATGAGTGCCCTCCGGATCACCAGCTGGTTGAAGTGGTGGAAAAACTGCTTGGTGAAAAAACCGACGTGGTGAACTACTGCACCGAAGCGCCGTTCATTCAGACGCTGTGTCCGACGCTGGTCCTTGGCCCTGGCTCCATTAACCAGGCGCACCAGCCGGATGAGTATCTGGAAACCCGCTTCATCAAGCCCACTCGCGAGTTGATTACCCAGGTTGTGCACCACTTCTGCTGGCATTAAAAACTGCCCCTCACCCTACCCCTCTCCCCAAAGGGGAGAGGGAATTTGAACACCCTCTCCCCTTTGGGGAGAGGGCAGGGTGAGGGGAGTAAATCCCGCGATCTCCGTCACATTCCCATAAGCATCTCTTATCTGACGCAATGCGAATTAAATTTCGTAAATTGCCCGCATTTATTCGTTTGCTGAACCGTTTTCGCAGCAATTGACGACGGGGGTTTTACGTGGCTTTATAAAGGGAGATGACAAAATATTGTCCAGCAGATTTTCGCATGGGCATAAACAAAAATGATGGGGTGACTGGGTTTTTATGAACGAACAATATTCCGCGTTGCGTAGTAATGTCAGTATGCTCGGCAAAGTGCTTGGAGATACCATCAAAGATGCGTTGGGGGAAAACATCCTCGAACGCGTTGAAACCATCCGCAAGCTGTCTAAATCTTCCCGTGCCGGTAACGAGGCCAGCCGTCAGGAACTGCTCACCACCTTGCAGAACCTCTCCAACGATGAGCTGCTGCCCGTTGCCCGTGCCTTCAGCCAGTTCCTGAACCTGGCCAACACCGCTGAGCAATACCACAGCATTTCGCCTAATGGCGAAGCTGCCAGCAACCCGGAAGTGATTGCCCGTACGCTGCGTAAACTGAAAGACCAGCCCGATCTCACCGAAGCCACCATCAAAAAAGCGGTGGAGTCTCTCTCGCTGGAGCTGGTTCTGACCGCTCACCCAACCGAGATCACCCGTCGAACCCTGATCCACAAAATGGTGGAAGTGAACAACTGCCTCAAGCAGCTGGATAACAAAGACATCGCCGACTATGAACGCAACCAGCTGATGCGCCGTCTGCGCCAGCTGATTGCTCAGTCCTGGCATACCGACGAAATTCGTAAGCAACGCCCCAGCCCGGTCGACGAAGCCAAATGGGGCTTTGCGGTGGTGGAAAACAGCCTGTGGGAAGGGGTGCCGAACTACCTGCGCGAGCTGAACGAACAGCTGGAAGAGAACCTCGGCTACCGCCTGCCGGTCGACTTTGTGCCGGTACGCTTCACCTCCTGGATGGGCGGCGACCGCGACGGCAACCCGAACGTCACTGCGGAAATCACCCGTCACGTTCTGTTGCTGAGCCGCTGGAAAGCGACCGATTTGTTCCTGAAAGATATTCAGGTGCTGATTTCCGAACTGTCGATGGTCGAAGCGACGCCGGAACTGCGCGCGCTGGCTGGTGAAGAAGGTGCCAGCGAGCCGTACCGTTTCCTGATGAAAAAACTGCGCGGTCAGCTGATGGCGACTCAAGCCTGGCTGGAAGCGCGCCTGAAAGGCCAGCGTCTGCCGAAGCCGGAAGGCCTGCTCAGCCAGAACGAACAGCTCTGGGAACCGCTGTACGCCTGTTATAAATCACTCCAGGCCTGCGGGATGGGCATCATCGCTAACGGCGAACTGCTCGACACCCTGCGCCGCGTGAAATGTTTCGGCGTGCCACTGGTGCGTATCGACGTACGTCAGGAAAGTACCCGCCATACCGAAGCGCTGGGTGAACTGACCCGCTATCTCGGCATCGGCGACTATGAAAGCTGGTCCGAAGCCGACAAACAGGCATTCCTGATCCGCGAACTGAATTCCAAGCGCCCTCTGTTGCCACGCAACTGGGAGCCAAGCAACGAAACCCGCGAGGTGCTCAACACCTGTAAAGCGATCGTGGACGCACCGAAAGGATCGGTGGCCGCCTATGTGATCTCCATGGCGAAGACCCCATCCGACGTGCTGGCCGTTCATCTGCTTCTGAAAGAAGCGGGCATCGACTATGCCCTGCCGGTGGCACCGCTGTTTGAAACCCTCGATGACCTGAACAACGCCAACGACGTGATGACCCAGTTGCTGAACATCGACTGGTATCGCGGCTTTATTCAGGGCAAGCAGATGGTGATGATTGGCTATTCCGACTCCGCCAAAGATGCGGGCGTGATGGCGGCATCCTGGGCGCAGTATCAGGCGCAGGATGCACTGATTAAAACCTGCGAGAAAGCCGGTATTGAGCTGACGCTGTTCCACGGACGCGGTGGCTCAATCGGCCGCGGCGGCGCGCCTGCACACGCGGCACTGCTGTCGCAGCCGCCGGGCAGCCTGAAAGGCGGCCTGCGCGTGACCGAGCAAGGTGAGATGATCCGCTTCAAATACGGCCTGCCGGAAGTGACCATCAGCAGTCTGTCGCTTTATACCAGCGCCATTCTGGAAGCAAACCTGCTGCCACCGCCGGAGCCGAAAGCGTCCTGGTGCCATATCATGGACGAACTGTCGGCGATCTCCTGCGATCTGTACCGTGGCTACGTGCGTGAAAACAAAGATTTTGTGCCTTACTTCCGCTCGGCAACACCTGAGCAGGAACTGGGTAAACTGCCGCTGGGCTCGCGTCCGGCGAAGCGTCGCCCGACCGGCGGCGTAGAGTCACTGCGCGCGATTCCATGGATTTTCGCCTGGACGCAGAACCGTTTGATGCTGCCTGCCTGGCTGGGTGCCGGTGCCGCGCTGCAGAAAGTGGTGGAAGACGGTAAACAGAACGAACTGGAAACCATGTGCCGCGACTGGCCATTCTTCTCTACCCGTCTGGGTATGCTGGAGATGGTCTTCTCGAAAGCTGACCTGTGGCTGGCGGAATACTACGATCAGCGTCTGGTTAAGCCTGAGCTGTGGGCGCTGGGTAAAGAGCTGCGCGAACTGCTGGAAGGCGACATCAAAGTGGTGCTGGATATCGCCAACGACTCACACCTGATGGCGGACCTGCCGTGGATCGCCGAGTCTATCCAGCTGCGTAACATCTACACCGACCCGCTGAACGTCCTGCAGGCAGAGCTGCTGCACCGTTCTCGTCTGGCGGAAGAAGAAGGTAAAGAGCCGGATCCTCGCGTTGAGCAGGCGCTGATGGTGACGATTGCGGGCGTTGCGGCGGGTATGCGTAACACGGGCTAATCCGCTATGCCGGGGGGGTGCTTGCGCCCACCCGGCAATACCCCGGTATCCAAAACATGTTCCACGATATTACGCACATCCTCACGGCTCTGATTAAAGGCGCATTCCCCCTGGATCAAGTGCACTTTGTCGCGCCTGCCGAGAATAACCGCACATCACCTTGTCTCTCAGTTATCCTGGAAACCCGCTGCGAAGCCTTCTTTTCCGCATCCGGGAACGTCCTGCTGCATTCTTCAAATTCGCTCAGAATAAGCTTCGGCAAACAGCAGCTGACGCTTCAGCTCTACCGGGGTAACGCTCTTATACAACAGCAGCAGATTGCCAGAAGAGGACCCCGGACGGGCGCGTTTCTCCTGCAAACGCTCAATGAGCTGCAGATGCAGCCAACTGAGCAGGACACGGCCAGGCTGGTGATATTAAGTCTGCTCAGCCACTGCCGCGATCTGCTTGGCAGTGATATCCACACTGATAGCCGCAGCCGCGCATTATTCGAAGCTGTTCGTCGCTTTATTGACGAAAACCATGCCTCGGCGCTGACCCGGGATTCCGTTGCCGGGGCATTTTATATTTCCCCTAACTATCTCTCTCACCTTTTTCAGAAGACCGGGAACGTCGGGTTCAATGAATACCTGACGCAGACCCGTCTGGAACACGCCCGCCAGCTGCTGAAAGGCTATGACCTCAAAATTAAAGATATCGCCGCACGCTGCGGATTTACCGACAGCAATTACTTTTGCCGTCTCTTTCGTAAGCACACCGAGCGCTCCCCTTCCGAATATCGTCGTCAGTATCACAGCCAGCTGATCGCCAAAAAATAGCATTGTGATCGTTCTCTCACTTCACTAAGGACATTACATTTGTCCAGTATTTGGCAAAATTGACCTGTATCCGCCGTACTCTGCCGCGCCTTATCCTTTATTCAACCTTTCTGACTTAAGGAAAAATAATGGAACTGTACCTGGACACCGCCAACGTGGCGGAAGTTGAGCGTCTGGCGCGGGTATTCCCGATCGCGGGTGTGACCACTAACCCGAGCATTATTGCCGCCAGCCGGGAGTCCATCTGGAGCGTGCTGCCGCGCCTGCAAAAAGCCATCGGTCCCCGGGGCACTCTGTTTGCCCAGACCATGAGCCGTGACGCCGGGGAAATGGTGGCGGAAGCCAAACGTCTCAGTAATGCCCTGCCGGATATCGTGGTGAAAATTCCGGTAACGGCAGAAGGACTTGTAGCGATTAAGGCATTGAAAAACGAGGGGATCACTACACTCGGGACGGCCGTATACAGCGCCGCACAGGGTCTGCTGGCTGCGCTGGCGGGCGCGTCGTATGTCGCACCGTATGTGAACCGCGTCGATGCCCAGGGCGGTGATGGTATCCGCATGGTCCAGGAGCTGCAGTCTCTTCTGGAAATGCATGCCCCTGAGAGCAAGGTGCTGGCCGCCAGCTTCAAAACGCCACGTCAGGCGCTGGACTGCCTGCTGGCCGGATGCGACGCAATCACGCTTCCTTTAGATGTAGCGCAACAAATGCTCGGCACGCCGGCGGTAGAGTCAGCCATAGAGAAGTTCGAGCAGGACTGGAAAAACGCGTTTGGTAACCTCAACCTCTAAGGGAGAAATGTTATGGACCGTATCATTCAATCGCCGGGAAAATACATCCAGGGCGCTGATGTGCTTACCCGTCTCGGCGACTACCTGAAACCGCTGGCAACGCGTTGGCTGGTTGTCGGCGATAAATTTGTGCTGGGTTTTGCTGAAGAAACCTTGCGCCAGAGCTTTAAACACGCAGAGCTGCATGCAGAAATTGCACCGTTTGGTGGCGAATGTTCACAAAATGAAATCGATCGTCTGAAAAAACTGGCCGATAGCGCCGACTGTCTGGCTGTGCTGGGTATCGGCGGCGGGAAGACGCTGGACACCGCCAAAGCGCTGGCCCACTTTATGGACGTGCCGGTTGCGATTGCCCCGACCATTGCCTCCACCGATGCACCGTGCAGCGCACTTTCCGTAATCTATACCGACAGCGGCGAGTTCGATCGCTACCTGATGCTGCCGCACAACCCGAACATGGTGATTGTGGATACCAAAGTCGTCGCGGGTGCGCCGGCTCGTCTGCTTGCCGCGGGGATTGGCGATGCGCTGGCGACCTGGTTTGAAGCGCGCGCCTGCTCGCGTAGCGGTGCCACGACGATGGCGGGCGGTAAATGCACGCAGGCGGCACTCGCGCTGGCGGAGCTGTGCTACAACACGCTGCTTGAAGAGGGTGAGAAAGCCATGCTGGCGGCGGAACAGCATGTCGTAACGCCTGCGCTGGAGCGCATTATCGAAGCCAACACCTATCTCAGCGGCGTAGGTTTTGAAAGCGGTGGACTGGCTGCGGCACATGCGATTCACAACGGTATGACGGCGGTGCCGGATGCGCATCACTTCTATCACGGTGAAAAAGTAGCGTTTGGTACGCTGACGCAGCTGGTGCTCGAAAATGCGCCGGTAGAAGAAATAGAGGCCGTCGCGGCGCTTTGCCACAGCGTGGGACTGCCGATCACGCTGGCGCAGCTGAATATTAAAGAGGATATTCCGGCCAAAATGCGTCTGATCGCAGAAGCGTCCTGTGCGGAAGGGGAAACTATTCACAACATGCCGGGCGGAGTAACGCCAGATCAGGTGTATGCGGCGCTGCTGGTGGCTGACCAGTATGGACAGCGGTTCCTGCAGGAGTGGGAGTAATAAAAAAGCCGGGTGGCGCTAACGCTTACCCGGCCTACGAATGACACGCTTTTGTAAGCCGGGTAAGGCGTAGCCGCCACCCGGCACACTGGTTACTTCACGTCAAACCGATCCAAATCCATCACTCTCGCCCAGGCGGCAACAAAATCACGCACAAACTTCTCGTGTGCATCGCTGCTGGCGTAGACTTCAGCCAGCGCGCGCAGGACGGCGTTTGAACCGAACACCAGGTCCGCGCGGGTCGCGGTGTATTTCACTTCGCCACTGGCGCGATCGCTACCGGCAAACAGCTCGTTTGAGTCGTCGGTCGCCTTCCACTGGGTATTCATATCCAGCAGGTTCACGAAGAAGTCATTGCTCAACACGCCCTCACGGTCGGTGAACACGCCATTCTTGCTGCCATCGAAGTTTGCCCCGAGTACGCGCAGACCGCCGACCAAAACCGTCAGTTCGGGTGCGGTCAGCGTCAGCTGCTGCGCTTTGTCGATCAGCAGTGATTCGGTGGTTGACGTATCCACCTGCGCACGGTAGTTGCGGAAGCCATCGGCAATCGGCTCGAGCAGGTTAAACATCTCGATATCCGTCTGGTCCTGGCGCGCATCCACGCGGCCCGGCGTAAACGGTACGGTAACGTAAACGCCTGCCGCTTTCGCCGCCTGCTCAACGCCTACCACGCCCGCCAGCACGATGATATCGGCCAGGGAGGCTTTATTGGTGGTGCGCTGGATGGCTTCCAGAGCCGGTAATGCACGTACGGCAGCGGCGTTCACATCCCAGTCGCGCTGAGGCGCCAGCGCCAGACGCGCACCGTTGGCGCCGCCACGCTTGTCGCCACCGCGGAAGGTCGACGCAGACGCCCAGGCAACGGAAACCAGCTCACTCACGGAGAGACCCGAGGCAATGATTTCCGCTTTCAGGCTTTCAATGTCTTCTTTCGAAGGATTGAACACCGGCTGAGGCAGCGGATCCTGCCAGATCAGATCTTCTTTCGGCACTTCCGGACCAATGTACCGCGCTTTTGGGCCCATATCGCGGTGAGTCAGTTTGAACCACGCGCGCGCAAAGGCTTCGTTGAAAGCCTGCGGATCATTCAGGAAGCGGCGAGAAATTTTCTCGAATTCCGGATCAAAACGGAGCGTCAGGTCGGTGACCAGCATCGTTGGTTTGCGTTTTTTCGACGGGTCGAACGGGTCCGGCATAATTTCAGGCGCATCCACGGCTTCAAACTGAATGGCACCTGCCGGGCTGCGGGTCTGGACCCACTCATATTTGAACAGGTTCTCGAAGAAGTAGTTGCTCCACTGGGTCGGAGTTTGTGACCAGATAACTTCCAGACCGGACGTAATGGCATCTGCACCAACGCCTGTACCGTGCGTACTCGCCCAGCCCAGGCCCTGCGCTTCAATCGGTGAGGCTTCAGGGTCGGTGCCCACATGTGTGGCTTCACCTGCGCCATGGGTTTTACCGAGGGTATGACCACCGGCGATCAGCGCCACGGTCTCTTCGTCGTTCATGCCCATATTGCCAAAGGTCGCGCGGATGGCTGCCGCCGCGGACAGTGGTTCACCACTGGCGTTTGGCCCTTCCGGGTTAACGTAGATCAGGCCCATTTCGGTTGCGGCCAGAGGACGCTTCGCCAGCGCTTCCGGGTCACGGTGGGTCAGCCAGGCTTTTTCATCGCCCCAGTTCACGTCCAGATCCGGTTCCCAGACGTCTTCACGACCGGCACCGAAACCAAAGGTGCGGAAACCGGAGTTTTCCAGCGCCACGTTCCCCGCCAGGATGAACAGGTCAGCCCAGGAAATTTTTTGCCCATATTTTTGCTTGATCGGCCACAGCAGACGACGCGCTTTATCCAGACTGACGTTATCGGGCCAGGAGTTCAGCGGTGCAAAACGCTGTTGACCGCGTCCTGCCCCGCCGCGTCCATCAACGGAGCGATAAGTACCCGCGCCGTGCCACGCCATGCGAATAAACAGGCCAGCATAGCTGCCCCAGTCAGCAGGCCACCACGGCTGAGAGTCGGTTAAAAGCGCTTTGAGATCGCCTTTGAGGGCAGAGTAGTCGAGTTTGCTAAATTCTTTGCGGTAGTCGAAGTCTTCACCCAGCGGGTTAGAACGGTTGGAATGTTGGTTAAGAAGGTCAATGCGGAGTTGCTTTGGCCACCAGTCACGGCTGCTTGTACCTGCTCCCGCGCTGTGATCGGCGCCGCCGTGATGGAACGGGCATTTGCCGGCTGATGCTGCGTTATTGGTCTCGTCTGACGTGCTCATCGCTATGCTCCCTTGTACAGTGTTACCGTTACGATATACACCACTAGCAATAAGATATAGTTGAAATAATCCACAGATTCGATAGTTAATACCTTTTAACTATCTGTTTGATTAAAAAGCCCTCATTTTATAAGGGCTTTCTATTTTTTTATGCCGGACGAACGCCCAGGGTGTGACAGATGGCATAGCTCATTTCCGCGCGGTTGAGCGTATAGAAGTGGAAATCCTTCACCCCTTCGCGGCTTAAGATCTTCACCATGTCCATCGCGATGTTAGCGCCCACCAGCTTGCGGGTCTCCGGGTCATCATCCAGCCCTTCATACATTTTGGACATCCACAGCGGAATGCGCACGTTGGTCATATCAGCAAATTTCTTCGCCTGTTTGAAGTTAGAGACCGGCAGGATCCCCGGGATAATTTCAACGTCGATACCCGCGGAAACGCAGCGGTCACGGAAACGCAGGTAGCTTTCCACATCAAAGAAGAACTGGGTAATCGCGCGATTGGCACCCGCATCCACTTTACGCTTCAGGTTGAGCAGGTCCGCCTGGGCGCTTTTCGCTTCCGGATGAACTTCAGGATACGCGGCGACGGAGATATCAAAGTCAGCCACGTCTTTCAGCAACGCGACCAGGTCGGCGGCATACATTTCCGGCTTGCCGCTTCCCGGCGGCAGATCGCCGCGCAGGGCGACAATATGACGGATACCGTTGTTCCAGTAGTCCTGGGCAATGGCACGTAACTCGTCACGGGTGGCGTCGATACAGGTGAGGTGCGGCGCAGCTTCCAGACCGGTACGGTCTTTAATGCCTTTGATGATGCTGTGCGTGCGGTCGCGCTCGCCGGAGTTCGCACCGTAGGTCACGGAGACAAACTTTGGCTTCAGGCTGCTCAGGCGATCGATAGAGCTCCACAGGGTTTGCTCCATTTCACTGGTGCGCGGCGGGAAAAATTCAAAAGAGACGTTAATCTGGCCGTTTACTTCGGCCAGGCTCTGATTCAGTGCTTCCCGCTGGTTGGCGTGAAAAAAGCTCATACCTTACCTCTATCTGTCGCGTGTCATTGTTTGTTGTATTGTGAACTTCTATACGTTTAGACGTCCAGATGTAAAAATGACGGAAAAGCGGAGGGACGTCAACATAAATAATCAACAATAACGGTGAGGTTTGCTCAGGGAAGATGAAGCAAATTCATGATGGGGTGAGCGCGGTCCGATGCCCTCACCCTGGCCCTCTCCCACAGGGAGAGGGAAATGTAGACGTTACAGCAGCTTAGCCAGACGGTTGATGTCGGACTGGATCGCTCCGGCGGTGACATCGCGCCCCGCGCCCGGGCCACGGATCACCAGCGGATTATCGCGGTACCAGCGGCTTTCGATCGCGAAGACATTATCGCACGGCAGCAGCGCCGCCAGCGGATGGTCAGGTCGCACCGCCTCGACGCCGACACGGGCTTTACCATTGGCCTCAAAACGCGCCACATAGCGCAGCACCAGCCCCATCTCGTTCGCCGCTTCCAGACGCTGCACCATCTGCTCGTTAAGCTCTTCACCATTTTCAAAGAAATGGTCCACAGACCCTTCTTCACAGCCAGCAGGCACCAGGGACTCGACGCGGACGGCATCCGGCTCGATGTCGTAACCCGCTTCGCGCGCCAGAATCACCAGCTTACGCATCACGTCTTTACCGGAGAGGTCAACACGCGGGTCAGGCTCGGTTAAGCCCTGCTGCCACGCCTGATCCACCAGGTCGGTAAACGGTACGGTGCCGTCAAACTGCAGGAACAGCCAGGAGAGCGTGCCGGAGAAGATCCCGCTCAGCGCCAGAATGCTGTCGCCGCTTTCAATCAGGTCACGCACGGTGTGGTTAACCGGCAGGCCCGCGCCAACGGTGGCGTTATACAGCCAGTGGCGGCCTGTTTTTTCAAACGCGTCGTGGATCTGACGGTATTTATCCGTGCTGCTCGCCCCCGCCAGCTTGTTGGCGCTAATGACGTGGAAACCGTGGCTGGCGAAATCCAGATACTGATCCGCAAGCTGTTCGCTGGCGGTGACGTCCAGCACCACCAGATCGTCATACGGGTGCGCGCGCATCCACAGGAACAGCGACTCTTCATCCTGCTCGACGGCCTCATCGTTAAAGAAGGCCAGCGCCCGGCTGGCGTCCAGCCCTTCGTAATTCAGCAGGCTGCGGCGGCTGTCCACCACGCCTGCGAGAATGAATTCAAACCCGGTACGTGCCGAAAGCGTCACCTGCTCACGGGCGAACAGCTCCAGCCAGCGGGAACCGATGTTGCCTTTACCAAACAGCACCAGGCCGATGCGTTTTTCCGCGCGGAACAGGGAGGTGTGCAGACCCTGAATCAGGCTTTCGGTTGGCCCTTTACGCAGCACGGCGACCAGGCTGATGCCCTCTTCTGACTGCCAGGTAAATTCAACCGGCTGGCCTTTCAGCTGCTGCCAGAAGCGGTGGCAATGCAGCGGGTTACGGGTGACGCCCGCCCCCACCATCGCCACCAGCGCCAGCCCCTGACGCAGGCGAAGCTCGCCCGGCAGGCCCGCTTCATCCAGAATCTTCAGGGCACTGTCCGCCACTTCAGCGGTATAGCAGAACTGCAGCAGCTGGCGGTCGTTATGCACGCCAACGGCCAGCGGACGCACCTGGGCACGCTTTAACACCAGGTCGATATCTTTATGCGCCAGCTTGAAATCCTGGCCCGCGGGCACCTGGAACTCAATCAGACAGATGTCGTCGTGGCTGGTGACAATACGCGCGCCCGTACCGGACGCCAGCACGCGCTCGATACGCGTAGAGCCTTGATCCGGGGTATAGCTACAGCGCAGCTGCAGGTCGATATCGCTGCCGGACACCGGCTGCAACGTGCGGGCGTGCAGCACGGGCGCGGCCAGGCGAGCGAGCTCGCTGGCTTCGTCCAGACGCAGCAATGGCAGCAGGCAGGCATCTTTCACCTTGCGCGGGTCCGCGCTGTAAACGCCGGCCACATCGCTCCAGATGGTCACGCGGGACACGCCCGCCAGCGCACCGATTTGCGTTGCCGAATAGTCAGAACCGTTACGGCCCAGCAGCACGGTTTCGCCCGCGTTGCTGCGGCTGATAAAGCCGGTGACAACAATACGTTTGCCGGGATGCTGCACCAGGAGCTGTTGCAGCAGCGGATAGGATAACCCTTCATCCACCTGCGGCTGTGCGGCGCGTTCGGCGCGGAGGAAATCACGGGCGTCGAGCCAGGCGGCATCCACACCCAGATGTTGCAGCACGGCAGCCATCAGACGTGCAGACCACACTTCACCGTGGCCCACCACTTCGGCATACACCGCGTCGGTGATCCCGCTGTCCAGCAGGGCCGCCAGACGTTCAAGATCGTGCGTAAAAGCGCTGATCAGCCCGTCGGCAACGTCCGCTGGCAGCAGGCCAGCAATCAGTTCGCTCTGATAGCGGCGTAAGGACTGTTGCACCTGATGCGCAGAAAGGCGATCGGTCTGGCTCAGTTTCAGCCAGCTAATCAACTGGTTGGTGGTGCTGCCCGCCGCGGAAACAACCATCATGTCACCCGGCTGTGAATACTCCGTCATGATCCCTGCAACGCGCAGATAACATTTCACATCAGCAAGACTACTACCACCAAACTTGTGCAGCTGACGACCCTTCGCCCCTGCCTGCGCTATCACACTCATGATTACCCCTTGGCTGCGACCCGGAAGCCATTTTCCAGATCGGCAATTAAATCTTCAGAATCTTCAATACCGGTCGAGATACGCAGCAGCGTCTCGGAAATCCCGGCGGCGGCACGTGCTTCCGGTGCCATACCGGCGTGCGTCATGGTTGCGGCGTGGGAGATCAAGCTTTCAACCCCACCTAATGATTCCGCCAGCGTAAACAATGACAGCCCGCTCAGGAAGCAACGCAGCGTTTGCTCGTCGCCGTCCAGTTCAAAACTTAACATCGCGCCAAACCCTTTCTGCTGGCGCGCGGCAATCTCGTGCCCCTGGTTTTCCGGCAGCGACGGGTGATAAAGCTTCTTCACCAGCGGCTGGGTTTTCAGGAAATCGACAATGGCCTGGGCATTGCGCTGCGCCACCTCCATACGCGGAGAAAGCGTACGGATGCCGCGCAACAGCAGGTAGCTGTCGAACGCCCCGGCGGTGACGCCAATGTTATTGGCCCACCATGCCAGTTCCGTGACAACGTCGGGATCTTTTGCAATCACCACGCCCGCTACCACGTCAGAGTGGCCGTTCAGATATTTAGTGCATGAATGCAATACCAGATCAGCACCCAGTGCGAGTGGGTTCTGAAGGGCCGGACTGAGGAATGTATTATCCACTACACTTATCGCTCCCGCATCCCTTGCGAGCTGACAAATTTTCGCAATATCGACAACGCGCAACAATGGATTGCTTGGACTTTCCACCAGAACGAGCTTTGGTTTCTCTGCCAGCGCCTGTTTCAGCGCCTGTTCGTCGTTTTGATCGACAAACAGCACGCGATAGCAGCCGCGTTTCGCCAGGCTATCAAACAGGCGATAGCTGCCGCCATAGCAGTCGTGCGGGGCCACCAGCAGGTCGCCCGGCTTCAGAAATACCGTCGTCACCAGGTGAATCGCAGACATCCCGGTGTTGGTCAATACGGCCCCTGCGCCCCCTTCCAGCTCGGCCAGCGCACGCTGGGTCACATCACGCGTAGGGTTGCCACGACGCGAGTAGTCGTGCGCGCGGGGTTCATTAAATCCGGTGAAATTGTAGGTACTGGAAAGATGAATCGGCGGGACAACGCAGCCGTACTGCTCGTCATCATTTAATCCGCTACGCACTGCAATAGTGGCCTGTTTACGCGTCATGGTGAGGGCTTCCTGGCGAATGAGGTGAAAAGTCAGGCACCAGAGTAAACATTCAAATTATGGACGTCAATACATCTGGACATCTAAACTTCTTTGCGTATAGATTGAGCAATGCGCAAATAGCCGTTAAAATTATATGCTTTAGTGCACGCTGCAGCGGCAATATCCGTGCCACGGTATCGTCTCTACGGTAAACTACGCAAGATTACGGTTCAAAACGGGCAGTGACCGGTTTGCACCTTTAGATTAATGACTGAGAGGATTAAAGGTATCTCATGGCTGAATGGAGCGGCGAATATATCAGCCCATACGCTGAGCACGGTAAGAAGAGTGAGCAAGTAAAGAAAATTACGGTTTCCATTCCTCTGAAGGTGTTGAAGATCCTCACCGATGAACGTACGCGTCGTCAGGTGAACAACCTGCGTCACGCGACCAATAGCGAACTGCTGTGCGAAGCGTTCCTGCATGCGTTTACCGGTCAACCGTTGCCAAACGATGACGATCTGCGCAAAGAGCGTAGCGACGAAATCCCGGAAGAGGCGAAGGTGATCATGCGTGAACTGGGTATTGACCCGGATACGTGGGAATACTGAGAAGCGGATACAAAAAAGGCACCTTGCGGTGCCTTTTTTTCGGGAAACTTATTTAGCGCCCGGGATGCTGAAACGCTTGTTGAAGCGGTCAACACGGCCACCGGTTGCAACATCACGCTGCTTACCAGTGTAGAACGGGTGGCATTTGCCGCACACGTCCAGGTTCAGATCGTGACCCACGGTGGAGCGGATCTGGATAGAGTTACCGCAAGAACAGTTTGCAGTAATCATTTCGTATTTCGGGTGAATATCTTTTTTCATGGGAGAACCTCAGTTAAGGCCGCGTCGCTCTTCCAGCCCTAACGCCAGACACCACGCGATGTTGAATGTAAGTTCTTTGGCGTAAAGTACACCAAAGGCGGCGAATCATACAGAATTTGACCAACGTATGCAAACTGATCCGCACGCCGCTTTCACTAATGTGTATACTAACGCGCCACTTTTCAAGTCAGGAAGATTCGATGCCCGTCGCTCACGTTGCCCTGCCCGTTCCGCTTCCCCGCACCTTTGACTACCTGCTGCCCGACAGCATGAGCGCCAAAGCGGGCTGTCGCGTGACCGTGCCGTTTGGCAAACAACAGCGTGTGGGGATCGTTGTTTCCGTCAGCGATAAAAGCGAACTCCCCCTTAATGAGCTGAAATCGGTCATTGAGGTACTGGACAGCGAACCGGTTTACTCCACCAGCACCTGGCGACTGCTACTGTGGGCGGCTGATTACTACCATCATCCGATTGGGGATGTCCTGTTCCACGCCCTGCCCATCCTGCTGCGCCAGGGTAAGAGCGCCAGCCATGCGCCGATGTGGTACTGGTTTGCCACCGAGCAAGGGCAAGCCGTAGACATTAATAGCCTCAAACGATCGCAGAAACAGCAGCAGGCGCTGGCCGCTCTGCGCCAGGGTAACATCTGGCGGCATCAGGTCGACGAACTTGAGGTGAGCGAAGCCGCTTTACAGGCCCTGAGAAAGAAAGGTCTGAGCGAGCTGGCAAGCCAGGCCCCAGCCCTTCACGACTGGCGCGACGGCTTCTCCGTTTCAGGGGATCGTCTGCGCCTGAATACCGAACAGGCCACCGCGGTCGGCGCCATTCACAGCGCCTCGGACAATTTTTCTGCCTGGCTGCTGGCGGGCGTCACCGGTTCCGGTAAGACCGAAGTGTATCTGAGCGTGCTGGAAAACGTGCTCGCGCAGGGCAAACAGGCGCTGGTCATGGTGCCGGAAATTGGCTTAACCCCTCAAACCATCGCTCGATTCCGCGAGCGCTTTAACGCGCCGGTTGAGGTCCTGCACTCCGGTCTGAACGACAGCGAACGCCTCAGCGCCTGGCTGAAAGCGAAAAATGGCGAAGCGGCGATTGTGATCGGCACCCGCTCGTCGCTGTTTACGCCGTTTAAAAATCTTGGCGTGATCGTGATCGACGAAGAGCACGACAGCTCCTATAAGCAACAGGAAGGCTGGCGCTACCATGCCCGCGATCTGGCAGTTTATCGCGCCCACAGCGAGCAAATTCCGATCATTCTCGGCTCCGCCACCCCTGCGCTCGAAACCCTGCACAACGTGCGCCAGCGCAAATATCATATGCTGCGTCTGACGCGCCGTGCCGGGAATGCCCGTCCGGCCATTCAGCACGTGCTCGATCTAAAAGGTCAGCAGGTTCAGGCCGGGCTAGCACCCGCATTGATTACCCGCATGCGTCAGCATTTGCAGGCGGGCAACCAGGTGATTCTATTTCTCAACCGCCGCGGATTTGCACCCGCCCTGCTGTGCCACGACTGCGGCTGGATTGCGGAATGCCCACGCTGTGACCACTACTACACCTTCCATCAGGCACAGCGCCACCTGCGTTGTCACCACTGCGACAGCCAGCGTCCGGTGCCGCGCCAGTGTCCATCGTGCGGGTCAACGCATATCGTGCCGGTCGGACTAGGAACGGAACAGCTTGAGCAGGCGCTGGCGCCCTTCTTCCCTGACGTTCCAATCTCTCGTATCGACAGAGACACCACCAGCCGCAAGGGCGCGCTGGAACAGCAGCTCGCGGAAGTACATCGCGGCGGGGCGCGCATTCTGATTGGTACCCAAATGCTGGCAAAAGGGCACCACTTCCCGGACGTCACGCTGGTCGCCCTGCTGGACGTGGACGGCGCGCTGTTCTCTGCGGATTTCCGCGCGGCCGAGCGTTTTGCCCAGCTTTATACCCAGGTGGCCGGACGGGCAGGGCGCGCAGGCAAACAGGGCGAAGTGGTTCTGCAGACGCACCACCCTGAGCACCCGCTGCTGCAAACCCTGCTGCACAAAGGCTATGACGCTTTTGCCGAGCAGGCGCTGGCCGAACGACAGACCATGCAGCTGCCACCGTGGACCAGCCACGTCATCATCCGCGCGGAAGATCATAACAACCAGCAGGCACCGCTTTTCCTGCAGCAGCTGAGAAATCTCCTGCAGGCCAGCCCCCTGGTGGATAATCAGCTGTGGATCCTGGGGCCGGTACCGGCGCTGGCGCCGAAACGCGGCGGACGTTTCCGCTGGCAAATTTTGCTCCAGCATCCTTCGCGGATCCGTTTACAGCACATTGTTAGCGGCACGCTGGCGCTGATCAACACCCTGCCTGAAGCACGTAAAGTGAAGTGGGTGCTGGACGTCGATCCCATCGAAGGCTGAAGACGGATCGAAAAATTTAACGCTCCTCACACTTTTTATGAAAATTCTGTAACCGATTCCATTAACTATCTGTAAAAATGGTGATGTCAGAAGTTCGGTGTTCAGGCGAGGAGAAGACGTTGAAGTCCAGGAAAGAGGTTGCCACGGCGACCATGAAAGACGTTGCCGAGAAAGCACAAGTCTCAACGGCAACCGTGTCCCGCGCATTAATGAACCCGGATAAAGTCTCCCAGGCGACCCGCAACCGGGTAGAGCAGGCTGCGCTTGAAGTGGGTTATTTCCCACAGGCGATGGGGCGCAACGTCAAACGCAATGAATCACGCACAATCCTTGTGATTGTGCCGGACATCTGCGATCCCTTCTTCAGTGAGATTATCCGCGGTATCGAAGTGACGGCAGCGGAACAAGGCTACCTCGTTCTGATTGGCGACTGCGCCCATCAGAACCAGCAGGAAAAGACCTTTATCGACCTTATTATCACCAAGCAGATCGACGGCATGCTGCTGCTTGGCTCGCGCCTGCCGTTTGACGCCAGCATTGAAGAGCAGCGTAATTTACCGCCGATGGTCATGGCTAACGAGTTTGCCCCTGAACTGGAGTTGCCGACGGTCCATATCGATAACCTCACCGCCGCATTCAACGCGGTGAACTATCTTCAGGAGCTGGGGCATAAGCGCATTGGTTGTATTGCCGGGCCAGAAGAGATGCCGCTGTGCCACTACCGCCTGCAGGGCTACGTTCAGGCACTGCGCCGTACTGGCGTTACCGTCGATCCGCACTACATTGCCCGCGGTGATTTTACCTTCGCAGCCGGTGGCCAGGCGCTGGAGAAGCTTCTGGACCTGCCTGAACCGCCAACCGCCGTATTTTGTCACAGCGACGTGATGGCGCTGGGCGCGTTATCGTACGCCAAACGCCGCGGACTGCGCATACCGAAAGATTTATCCATCATCGGATTCGATAATATTTCGCTTTCAGAATTTTGCGATCCGCCGCTCTCAACGGTCGCGCAACCGCGCTATCAAATCGGTCGCGAAGCGATGCTGCTTCTGCTGGATCAGCTTCACGGTCAAACAGTTAGCAGCGGCTCGCGGTTGCTGGACTGCGAACTGATAGTCCGGGGCTCTACCCAGGCATTGACTTAACGTAAACGTCTTTAGGACACCCTTATCTGGTCAAAGCCCCGCCGCTTAAGTAACATGGCGGGCTGACGAACGAATAAATACAGCGAAACGATAGTGGCACAACGAGATTATGTACGTCGCGGCCAGCCGGCACCTTCGCGACGCAAAAAGAGTAGCTCAAGGAAAAAGCAACCTAGCCTGCCTGCTGTCTCGCCAGCAATGGTCGCTATTGCTGCGGCTGTTGTCGTCGCCTTTATTGGTGGTCTGTACTTCATCACGCACCATAAAAAGGAAGAGTCCGAGGCGCTTCAGGCCAGTAAAGTGGCCGGTAATGGCCTTCCTCCGAAACCTGAAGAGCGCTGGCGCTATATCAAAGAGCTGGAAAGCCGCCAGCCTGGCGTGCGTGCGCCTACCGAGCCCTCTGCCGGTGGCGAAGTGAAGAATGCCGATCAGCTGACGGACGAGCAGCGCCAGTTGCTGGCACAAATGCAGGCCGATATGCGCCAGCAGCCGACGCAGTTGAACGAAGTGCCGTGGAATGAACAAACGCCAGCGCAGCGTCAGCAGACGTTGCAGCTGCAGCGTCAGCGCCAGGCTCAAATTCAGCAGCAACAGCAACAGCAGCAGCAGTGGACGCAAACTCAGCCGGTACAGCAGCCAAAGGCACAGCCATACCAGCAGCCGCAGCAGCAGGCGCGGACGGTACAATCACAGCCTGTTCAACAGCCGAAAGCACAGCCGCAAAAACAGGCGGCACAGCCATACCAGGATCTGCTCCAGACACCAGCGCATACCACCGCGCAGCAGCCGAAAATGCAGCAGGCCGCGCCGGTCACCAAAGAGACCGAAGCGCCGAAGCAGACGGCGGAGAAAAAAGACGAACGTCGCTGGATGGTACAGTGCGGTTCGTTTAAAGGTGCGGAGCAGGCCGAAACCGTGCGTGCTCAGCTGGCATTTGAAGGGTTTGATTCACGCATTACCACCAATAATGGCTGGAATCGCGTGGTGATTGGCCCGGTCAAAGGCAAAGAAAACGCCGATGGCACCCTTTCTCGTTTGAAAGTGGCCGGCCACACAAACTGCATTCGACTCGCCTCCGGGGGTTGAAACCCCCAAAATCTCCCCCATCTATCATTTAATTCAGCCCTGAGCACAGGCTCAGGGCTTCTGTTTCCCGAATTTGTAACCAGGGGGTCTGCTCGTGACAACAATAGTAAGTGTACGCCGTAACGGCCATGTGGTAATCGCCGGTGATGGCCAGGCCACGCTGGGTAATACCGTCATGAAAGGCAACGTGAAGAAAGTCCGTCGTCTCTATAACGACAAAGTGATCGCCGGTTTTGCAGGCGGTACAGCTGATGCCTTCACGCTGTTTGAACTGTTTGAACGCAAGCTTGAAATGCACCAGGGTCATCTGGTGAAAGCGGCCGTTGAGCTGGCAAAAGACTGGCGTACCGACCGTATGCTGCGCAAGCTCGAAGCGCTGCTGGCGGTAGCCGATGAAACCGCTTCGCTGATCATCACCGGTAACGGTGACGTTATTCAGCCGGAGAATGACCTGATTGCCATCGGCTCTGGCGGCCCTTATGCCCAGGCTGCAGCCCGCGCGCTGTTGGAAAATACCGACATGAACGCACGTGATATCGCGGTGAAGGCGTTGGATATTGCAGGTGATATCTGCATCTATACCAACCATAACCACACCATCGAAGAATTGACCTCCAAAGCGTAAGGATCTCCCATGTCTGAAATGACCCCACGCGAAATTGTCAGCGAACTGAACAAACACATTATCGGCCAGGATAACGCCAAGCGCTCCGTGGCTATCGCTCTGCGTAACCGCTGGCGTCGTATGCAGCTTGACGAAGAGCTGCGCCATGAAGTGACGCCGAAAAACATTCTGATGATCGGCCCAACCGGTGTCGGTAAAACCGAAATTGCCCGTCGTCTGGCGAAGCTGGCGAACGCGCCTTTCATCAAAGTCGAAGCTACCAAGTTCACCGAAGTAGGCTATGTGGGTAAAGAAGTGGACTCCATCATCCGCGATCTGACCGACTCGGCAATCAAAATGGTGCGCGTCCAGGCGATTGAGAAAAACCGCTATCGCGCGGAAGAGATGGCCGAAGAGCGCATTCTCGACGTGCTGATCCCACCGGCGAAAAACAACTGGGGCCAGGCTGAGCAGCAGGCTGAACCGTCTGCCGCGCGTCAGGCATTCCGCAAAAAACTGCGTGAAGGCCAGCTGGATGATAAAGAGATTGAGATCGATCTTGCTGCCGCGCCAATGGGTGTAGAAATCATGGCACCTCCTGGCATGGAAGAGATGACCAGCCAGCTGCAGTCCATGTTCCAGAACCTGGGCGGCCAGAAGCAGAAAGCACGTAAGCTGAAAATCAAAGACGCGATGAAGCTGCTGATTGAAGAAGAAGCGGCGAAGCTGGTGAACCCGGAAGAGCTGAAGCAGGATGCTATCGACGCGGTTGAGCAGCACGGCATCGTGTTCATCGACGAAATCGACAAAATTTGTAAGCGCGGCGGCAACAGCTCCGGCCCGGACGTGTCCCGTGAAGGCGTTCAGCGCGACCTGCTGCCGCTGGTTGAAGGCTGCACCGTCTCCACCAAGCACGGTATGGTGAAAACGGACCACATCCTGTTTATCGCTTCCGGCGCGTTCCAGGTTGCCAGCCCGTCTGACCTGATCCCGGAACTGCAGGGTCGTCTGCCGATCCGCGTTGAACTGCAGGCGCTGACCACCGAAGATTTCGAACGCATCCTGACCGAGCCAAACGCCTCTGCGACCGTACAGTACAAAGCGCTGATGGCGACCGAAGGCGTGAACCTGGAGTTCACCGAAGACGGTATCAAACGTATCGCCCAGGCCGCGTGGCAGGTTAACGAAACCACCGAAAACATCGGTGCGCGTCGTCTGCATACCGTGCTGGAACGCCTGGTGGAGGATATCTCTTATGATGCGAGCGACCTTAACGGTCAAACCATTACCATTGACGCTGAATATGTGAGCAAACATCTTGATGCGTTAGTGGCAGATGAAGATCTTAGCCGTTTTATCCTATAATCGCGGTTATTGCATTCTCATCACCGTTAATGGGGGCTAATGCCCCCATTTTTATTGGCTAAATACTTATGACTGATATCAGCCGTACTCAGGCGTGGCTCGAAAGTCTACGCCCTAAAACGCTTCCTCTGGCCTTTGCCGCCATTATCGTCGGCACGGCACTTGCCTGGTGGCAAGGTTATTTTGATCCTCTGGTCGCTGCGCTGGCATTGATTACCGCAGGGCTGCTGCAAATTCTCTCCAATCTCGCTAACGACTACGGTGATGCGGTGAAAGGCAGTGACAAACCTGACCGTATCGGACCGCTGCGCGGGATGCAGAAAGGGGTGATTACCCAGGCACAGATGAAGCGCGCGCTGATTATCACCGTGGTACTGATTTGTTTATCGGGTCTGGCACTGGTGGCGGTCGCCTCGAAAACCACCAGCGACTTCATCGGCTTCCTGGTGCTGGGCTTGCTCGCAATTATCGCGGCCATTACCTACACCGTCGGTACGCGTCCTTACGGGTATATTGGCCTCGGGGATATCTCCGTGCTGGTGTTCTTCGGCTGGCTGAGCGTGATGGGGAGTTGGTACCTGCAGGTGCATACCGTTATCCCTGCCCTTTTCCTGCCCGCAACCGCCTGCGGTCTGCTGGCTACGGCGGTACTCAACATCAATAACCTGCGCGATATCGACAGTGACCGTGAGAACGGTAAAAACACGCTGGCGGTACGTCTGGGGCCGGTCAATGCGCGCCGCTATCATGCCTGCCTGCTGATTGGTGCCCTGGTTTGTCTGGCACTGTTTAATCTGATCTCGCTGCACAGCGTATGGGGCTGGCTGTTTATACTCGCCGCGCCGCTGCTGATTAAGCAGGCCCGCTTCGTCATGCGTGAACTTAGCCCGGCCGCGATGCCGCCGATGCTGGAACGAACGGTAAAAGGCGCCCTGCTGACTAACCTGTTGTTCGTCATTGGGATTGTCTTAAGCCAGACGCTCAGTTAGCTGACAAATATCAATTAACAATTGATGATTTTGCCAACAACGCATTTAGCACGATATACTGAACACATTCGCAGCAACTGAGCGGTAAACCTATGAAATACGATACCTCCGAGCTTTGTGACATCTACCAGGAAGATGTCAACGTCGTTGAACCGCTGTTCTCCAACTTTGGTGGACGGTCGTCGTTTGGCGGACAAATCGTCACGGTGAAATGTTTCGAGGACAACGGGTTGCTGTACGATCTGCTCGAACAGAACGGTCGTGGCCGCGTTTTGGTCGTCGATGGCGGCGGTTCCGTGCGTCGCGCTCTGATAGATGCAGAGCTGGCCGGCATTGCCGTGCAGAACGAGTGGGAAGGCATTGTGGTGTACGGTTCCGTGCGCCAGGTGGACGATCTCGAAGACCTGGATATCGGGATTCAGGCGATTGCGGCCATTCCGGTAGGCGCAGCAGGTGACGGTATCGGTGAAAGCGACGTCCGCGTCAATTTTGGCGGCGTGACCTTCTTCTCCGGCGACCATCTTTACGCTGATAACACCGGGATTATTCTTTCGGAAGATCCGCTGGATATTGAGTAATAAAACAGTAAGCGTAAATCATAAAAAAACCGCCAATAACAATGTGGCGGTTTTTTTGTCCCTCGGGATTCGCGGTCCGTTGGATTATCTTGCAACCTTTAACCAGGATTTTTATCTTACCCTGGTTCATCCCTCCGGTAACCCCCGTCGACCCTTTATAAATTCCTAATTTCCGCTGAAGACCTTAACTACACTGCTGTTGCTCATTATGATGCATCGTCCCTTTCCGCCATCTCGCACATGGGCATCGGTCCAGGGAAAGGTGTATTCACAACCGTAAAGCAACCTTTAACCGGGCTTGTGTCCACCGACTTATCACCGGTGGTGAACGGTGGAGCGGTTAGCTGCAGGGACCGCATGATGAAACGCTATTTATGTATCGCGTTCATTGTCGCCAGCGTACTCGTTGTAAAGAGTGATGAACCGAGTGGATTTGTCGCTTTTGCTATGACAGCGCAGGACAAGTAGCGTTAAGGCCGCCGATGGCGGCCTTTTTTATGGTTTGATGTCAGTGAGCAGAAACCATAAAAAAGCCGGGTGGCGGCGTCGCCTTACCCGGCCTGGTCAGTTAATCCCAATGGGAATCAGACCTCTTCCATACGTCCCAGCAGCGCCTGCAGGCGATCCTGCCAGCCGTTCTGCTGTTCGCGCAGCTGGTTGTTTTCACGCTCCAGTTCTTCGCGGCTGTGCTGCGCGTTCTGCACTTCCTGCGCCAGGCTGTTGTTTTTCTCTTTCAGCTCTTCAATTTCCATTTGCAGCAGCGTGATGGTGTCAATCGCCTGCTGTACTTTCGATTCCAGTTTCTCAAACACTTCTAAAGACATGATGCTACCTCTCCTGAATTGCAAGGCGACGCTTTAACGTAAACGCGCACGACATATTCCATCGATTGTATGGAGCGCGGCGCTCTGTGTCCAGCGACACGCCGCGCAGATCGCGGTTTGCAACACTTTTCGGTCTCGTCCTGGTGCGTTCGCGGCATATACCACTAAGTTGTTAACTCATTCGTTAATGAAATGATTCAGCTCACATTCCATTTCTGACGCAAAAACGCGCTTTATGGCGCGAAAACGCTCATTTTATTGACGCAGACCACACATTTTGATTTCGATATTTCTCGTTTTTGCTCGTTAACGATAAATTAACACTATGTCTACAGGGCATCGTGGCTGTCACGGGCGACCACGCTAACAATAAACATCAATTTCTTCAGGATTCCGATTATGAGTCAGACATCAACCTTAAAAGGCCAGTGCATTGCCGAGTTCCTTGGTACCGGGTTGTTGATATTCTTCGGAGTGGGCTGTGTCGCTGCACTGAAAGTGGCGGGTGCCAGTTTTGGTCAGTGGGAAATCAGTATCATCTGGGGTCTGGGCGTGGCGATGGCCATCTACCTGACTGCAGGGGTTTCTGGTGCACATCTTAACCCGGCGGTGACTATCGCACTTTGGCTGTTCGCGTGCTTCGACGGACGCAAAGTTGTTCCCTTCATTCTTTCTCAGTTTGCCGGCGCGTTTTGTGCAGCGGCGTTAGTTTACGGGCTTTATTACAATCTTTTCATCGACTTCGAACAGACGCATCATATGGTGCGCGGCAGCGTCGAAAGTCTGGATCTGGCAGGCATCTTCTCAACCTATCCAAACCCGCATATCAATTTTGTGCAGGCGTTCGCAGTTGAAATGGTGATTACCGCTATTCTGATGGGCGTTATCCTGGCGCTGACCGACGACGGAAACGGCATTCCGCGTGGCCCGCTGGCACCTTTGCTGATTGGTCTGCTGATTGCGGTGATCGGCGCATCCATGGGCCCACTGACTGGGTTTGCGATGAACCCGGCGCGTGATATCGGACCGAAAGCCTTCGCGTTTATCGCGGGATGGGGCGACGTGGCCTTTACTGGCGGGAAAGATATCCCTTACTTCCTGGTACCGCTGTTTGCGCCGGTGGTTGGGGCTGCGCTGGGCGCGTTTAGCTACCGCAAATTAATTGGTCGCCACTTACCGTGCGACACCTGTGTGGAAGAGGAGAAGGAAACGACTTCTACCGCACAACAAAAAGCTTCGCTGTAATCTGACTACGGGACACATACCATGACCGAAAAAAAATATATCGTTGCGCTCGACCAGGGCACTACCAGCTCCCGCGCTGTCGTAATGGATCATGACGCGAACATTGTCAGCGTGTCTCAACGTGAATTTGAGCAAATTTACCCTCGTCCAGGCTGGGTAGAACATGACCCAATGGAGATCTGGGCTTCACAAAGCTCAACGCTGGTTGAAGTACTGGCGAAAGCCGATATCAGTTCCGACGAGATTGCCGCTATCGGTATTACCAACCAGCGTGAAACGACGATTGTCTGGGAACGCGAAACCGGTAAGCCTATCTACAACGCTATTGTCTGGCAGTGCCGCCGTACCTCAGAAATCTGTGAACAGCTGAAGCGTGACGGGATGGAAGAGTACGTGCGCAGCGCCACCGGTCTGGTGGTTGACCCGTACTTCTCCGGCACCAAAGTGAAGTGGATCCTCGACCACGTGGAAGGTTCACGCGAGCGTGCAAAACGCGGCGAGCTGCTGTTCGGGACCGTTGATACCTGGCTTATCTGGAAGATGACCCAGGGACGCGTTCACGTTACCGACTACACCAACGCCTCGCGTACCATGCTGTTCAACATCAACACCCTGGAGTGGGATGACAAGATGCTGGACGCGCTGGATATCCCACGCGCGATGCTGCCTGAAGTGCGCAAGTCTTCAGAAGTCTACGGTCAGACCAACATCGGCGGTAAAGGCGGCACCCGTATTCCTATCGCCGGTATCGCCGGTGACCAGCAGGCGGCACTGTTCGGCCAGCTGTGCGTCAAAGAAGGGATGGCGAAGAACACCTACGGCACCGGCTG
The DNA here is from genome assembly GCF_049238365.1 of Enterobacter cloacae complex sp. IR53030. Classification (NCBI taxonomy): domain Bacteria; kingdom Pseudomonadati; phylum Pseudomonadota; class Gammaproteobacteria; order Enterobacterales; family Enterobacteriaceae; genus Enterobacter; species Enterobacter cloacae complex sp. IR53030. The sequence goes on along the minus strand of NZ_JBMKHA010000021.1, from coordinate 69,733 downwards.
CTTTATGCTGATGAATACCGGTGAGAAAGCGGTGAAATCAGAAAACGGCCTGCTGACCACCATCGCCTGCGGCCCTCGCGGTGAAGTGAACTACGCCCTGGAAGGTGCGGTGTTTATGGCGGGTGCATCTATTCAGTGGCTGCGTGACGAGATGAAGCTGATTAGCGATGCCTTCGACTCCGAATACTTTGCGACCAAAGTGAAGGACACCAACGGTGTGTACGTGGTGCCAGCGTTCACCGGCCTGGGCGCACCGTACTGGGATCCCTATGCACGCGGTGCGATTTTCGGTCTGACGCGTGGTGTGAACTCGAACCACATTATTCGCGCCACCCTGGAATCCATTGCCTACCAGACGCGCGACGTGCTGGAAGCGATGCAGGCAGACTCCGGCATTCGTCTGCACGCCCTGCGCGTGGACGGCGGCGCGGTAGCGAATAACTTCCTGATGCAGTTCCAGTCCGACATTCTGGGTACCCGCGTTGAGCGCCCTGAAGTGCGTGAAGTCACGGCGCTGGGTGCGGCATATCTTGCCGGTCTGGCGGTAGGCTTCTGGCAGAACCTGGACGAGCTGCAGGAAAAAGCGGTTATCGAACGCGAGTTCCGCCCGGGCATCGAAACCACCGAGCGCAACTTCCGCTACAGCGGCTGGAAGAAAGCAGTGAAGCGCGCCCTGGCGTGGGAAGAGCACGACGAGTAATCCTATATTCCCTCTCCCATGGGGAGAGGGTCAGGGAGAGGGGCCCAGACAGCACCGGTCCCCTCTCCCCTCCCCACTCTGTGATAAACTTCGTGCAATTCCTTTTGATTGCACGAGTACCTCATGAAACGTGAACTTGCTATCGAGTTTTCCCGCGTCACCGAAGCGGCCGCCCTCGCAGGCTATAAATGGCTGGGGCGTGGCGACAAAAATACCGCGGACGGTGCTGCTGTCCATGCCATGCGCATTGTACTTAACCAGGTCAACATCGACGGCACTATCGTCATCGGCGAAGGCGAGATCGACGAAGCGCCAATGCTCTATATCGGTGAAAAAGTCGGTACCGGCAAAGGGGATGCGGTGGATATCGCCGTAGACCCGATTGAAGGCACCCGCATGACGGCGATGGGTCAGGCCAACGCGCTTGCGGTTCTGGCCGTGGGCGATAAAGGCTGCTTCCTTAACGCGCCGGATATGTACATGGAAAAGCTGATAGTCGGTCCTGGTGCGAAGGGCGCAATCGACCTCAGCCTGCCGCTGGAAGAGAACCTGCGCAACATCGCCAGAGCTTTGGGCAAACCCCTGAGTGAACTGACCGTGACGATTCTGGCAAAACCGCGCCACGACGCCACCATCGCGCAGATGCAAAAGCTCGGCGTGCGCGTGTTTGCCATTCCGGATGGCGATGTTGCCGCCTCAATTCTGACCTGCATGCCGGACAGCGAAGTAGACGTGCTGTACGGCATCGGCGGTGCGCCGGAGGGCGTGGTCTCGGCGGCAGTGATCCGCGCGCTGGACGGCGATATGCAGGCGCGCCTGCTGCCCCGCCATGAGGTGAAAGGCGACAGCGACGAGAACCGCCGTATCGGTGAAAACGAGCTGGCGCGCTGCGAAGCAATGGGTATCGAAGCCAATAAGGTTCTCGCGCTGAATGAAATGGCACGCAGCGACAACGTTGTCTTCTCCGCCACCGGCATCACCAAAGGTGACCTGCTGGACGGCATCACCCGCAAGGGCAATATGGCGACCACCGAAACGCTGCTGATCCGCGGTAAATCGCGCACCATTCGCCGCATTCAGTCCATCCACTATCTCGATCGTAAAGACCCGGACGTACAGACGCACATTCTGTAAAACCGTTTGATCGATAGAGCTTTCCGGCCCGAAGGGGCTGGAAATGTTTCCCACAAGTACGGAAGATAGAACAGAGAAACAGCACAGGAGAAGATCATGGCGGACTGGGTAACAGGTAAAGTCACAAAGATAGAGTTCTGGACCGATGCGCTATTTAGTCTCACCCTGCATGCTCCCGTTCACCCGTTTAAGGCCGGGCAATTTGCGAAGCTGGGGCTGGATGTCGACGGCGAACGCGTGCAGCGCGCCTACTCTTACGTTAACGCGCCGGATAATCCGGATCTTGAGTTCTATCTGGTGACCGTCCCGGACGGCAAACTCAGCCCGCGCCTTGCCGCCCTTAAGCCCGGTGACGATGTGCAAATTGTGAGTGAAGCAGCAGGTTTCTTTGTACTCGAAGAGATCCCTGATTGTGACACGCTCTGGATGCTGGCAACCGGCACGGCCATTGGCCCCTACCTCTCCATTCTGCAATATGGCAAAGACCTTGAGCGCTTTAAAAACATCGTGCTGGTGCATGCTGCGCGCTACGCCGCAGACCTGAGCTACTTGCCACAGATGCAGGCGCTGGAACAGCGATATGGCGGGAAGCTGAAAATTCAGACCGTCGTCAGCCGCGAAACCGTAGCAGGTACGCTGACCGGTCGCGTGCCGGCGTTAATTGAGAGTGGTGTGCTGGAAAACGCAGTGGGTTTGCCGATGACTGCCGACACCAGCCACGTCATGCTGTGTGGTAACCCGCAGATGGTTCGGGATACGCAACAGCTTCTGAAGGATACCCGGCAGATGACGAAACATCTTCGCCGCCGACCGGGTCATATGACTGCCGAACACTACTGGTGATCAGCGGTACTTCACCTCAAGGGTGTCTTTACCGTATTTATTTTCGCTCTGGGTGCCGATAAACGCGCCCAGATCGACAATCATCATCACGAAGATAACGGACGGCAGCAGTCTGCCCACCACCCAGGGAAGAATGGACGGCAGCATCCCCCAGTTCCCTGCGACCAGCATCCACGCCAGAATAATCAGAAAGGCCCACGCGCCGGAACGGCCACGATCGTGAAGACGTTTCACCACCACGGCCGCCGTTGGCCACAGCAAACAGACCAGCGCAAAAGCCGCCGTTTGCGTGCTCAACCAGGCATTGTACGCAACGAAAAACAGAAGCAGCATGGCGACAACCCACGTCACCATCCAGACCCAGAAATCACGGCGTCCGATACGCCCTTTGAATGAAAACAGCCACTGCTGTATGGTCATGTAAGGTTCCTTATTATCATTTAGTCCGCATTTTACCCTGGAGTTGTGACCTTTTGACAAGCCGGGCAGATATCGTTTTAATCATGAGCACTTACGGCCAGGGGCAATGTTGATGAAAAGTTCGGCACACACTCTCTTCCTGTGTATAGCGATGCTTGGCGCGGGTTTTCCGCTGCACGCCGCCGACACGTCGGCCCCTACCACGGCACCCTATTTGCTGGCAGGCGCGCCGTCGTTCGATCAATCCATCAGTCAGTTTCGTGAAACCTTCAATCAGACCAACCCTACGTTGCCGCTGGATGAGTTTCGCGCGATTGATAGCTCTCGTGATACCCCAACCCTGACCCGCGCGGCGAGCAAGATAAACGAAAACTTGTATGCCTCCACGGCGCTGGAGCGTGGGACGTTAAAAATCAAAAGCATGCAAATCACCTGGCTACCGATCCAGGGCCCAGAGCAGAAAGCGGCAAAAACGAAGGCGCAGGAGTACATGAGCGCGGTATTACAGGCGTTTACGCCCGCGCTGACGAAAAAGCAAAGCCAGCAAAAGCTGCAAAAGCTGCTGGCCGCGGGTAAAAACAAGCGGTACTACGCCACAACTGAAGGGGCAATTCGCTATGTGGTGGCGGATAACGGCGAAAAAGGACTGACCTTCGCAGTTGAACCGATTAAGCTGGCGCTATCTGACACCCTCGGCGGGGCGAATTAATGACAAAAAGCAAAGCCTTTCGAGGGAAAATCTCTATACTGATTCACAGACCATGCTGCCCGACAGGGCGGCCATATTCCTTAATTCGCTTATTTAGCGTGGAGAATTGAAATGCGACATCCTTTAGTGATGGGTAACTGGAAACTGAACGGCAGCCGCCACATGGTAAACGAACTGGTTGCGAACCTGCGTAAAGAGCTGGCTGGCGTAACGGGCTGCGCGGTTGCTATCGCTCCGCCGGATATGTACCTGGATCTGGCTAAACGCGCCGCTGACGGCAGCCACATCATTCTGGGTGCACAGAACGTTGACGTTAACCTGTCTGGCGCGTTCACCGGTGAAACTTCCGCTGAAATGCTGAAAGATATCGGCGCAAAATACATCATCATCGGCCACTCAGAGCGTCGCACCTACCACAAAGAATCCGACGAGTTCATCGCGAAGAAATTCGCTGTGCTGAAAGAGCAGGGTCTGATCCCGGTTCTGTGCATCGGTGAAACCGAAGCAGAAAACGAAGCGGGCAAAACCGAAGAAGTGTGCGCACGTCAGATCGACGCAGTTCTGAAAACGCAGGGCGCAGCAGCGTTCGAAGGTGCAGTCATTGCTTACGAGCCAGTCTGGGCGATCGGTACCGGCAAATCTGCAACGCCAGCGCAGGCTCAGGCCGTGCACAAATTCATCCGTGACCACATTGCTAAAGCCGACGCGAAAGTGGCTGAGCAAGTGATTATCCAGTACGGCGGTTCCGTAAACGCTTCCAACGCTGCTGAGCTGTTCACCCAGCCAGACATCGATGGCGCGCTGGTTGGCGGTGCATCCCTGAAAGCTGACGCTTTCGCGGTGATCGTTAAAGCGGCAGAAGCGGCTAAACAGGCGTAATTGCCTTTGCGGCGGGTGGCGCTTCGCTAACCCGCCCTACGCTCTTCTCCTCCCTCTCCCTTCGGGAGAGGGTTGGGCGGACTACACTTTCCCCAGCAAGCTAAACCACAGATAATCCAGCGGCAGCAGCACCAGATACGTCGCAACGGCCAGCGCCAGACAGAGCATCATCCCCGCCTTTGCAGGCACCTTCCCTAGCCCCATCGCCACAACAATCGGCGACGCCTGATACGGCAGCAGCGGCGTGGAATAACCCAGTACCTGAATCATAATCACCGACAGCAGCGGGAAGCCGGTGGCATCTGAGAAGCTCTGTGCCAGGGTGGTATACAGCGCCGGAACGCCGTTGGCAGTCATAATGAAGTTGAGCGCGGTGGTGATACCGGTCAGCGCCAGGAAACTGGTGAACGGTTTGTCTGCGTCCAGCGGCATAATGCGGAGCAACGCTTCGCCCACCGCCGTACCGATACCGGTTTGCGTCACCACGATGGCCAGCCCAAGAATGCCTGCCACATAGAGACAGGTACGCATATTCACCCCCGCAGAAAACTCTTCCCCGGTGATAAAACCAACGCGCGGCAGCATAACGATGACGGACGCCGCCAGCCCAGTCCATGCCGGCCCAATACCATGCCAGCTCTCCGTGACCCACATCACCAGCACCACCGCCAGCAGCCAGGCGAGGCGCTTTTCATCCTGCCCCATGGGTTCAGATGGCGCCAGATCCTTCGGCGGTTTTGGGCTGCCGGGGAATAACCAGCAGATGAGGCCAATCAGGATCAGTCCTTTGAGAATGCCCAGCACTGGGGTGTGCAGCAGCAGATACGGAACATAGTTCAGGTGGATGCCGTACGAGCCTTCCGCCGCACCGCTCATCACCAGGTTAGGGACGTTAGCAGGCAGGATAGTTGCTGAGAGCTGGAAAGTGCCGAACCCCACAGCCAGCGCCAGACCAAACCAGGCGCGGGAACCGTCAGGGATACCGGCGCGTTTCGCCATCGCCGCAACAATCGGCATCAGCAGCGCAATACGCCCCATATTTGACGGCATCACAAACGCCAACGCATAGCTCAGCAGCACCACACTCGCCACCATCAATATCCAGGAATCGGTAAGCTTTGCTGACAGCGCCCGGGCGGCCCTGTCAGCCAGACCGGTTTTACGGATCGCCACCCCCAGTACAAAACCGCTGAATACCAGCCAGAAAGCCGACGAGGCAAAGCCGCCGAAAATGACTTCCGGCGGGGCGATTCTGGCGGCCATCGCTGCCGTGAAAAACAGCAGCGCGGTGATAAATTCTGGCAATAGCGACGTCGCCCATAGCACGATGGTGACGCCAACAATCAACGAAGGCAGCAGCAGAGGATGAGATAACCAGAGCGACATACCTGTCTCCTGTAGATTTTTTCAGCAAGTCTACGGCGACAGACAGGACGAGTAAACGCTATTTATGGTGGGGTCACTTCAGGATAGTGCATTGATGATCCTGCAATTCCTCAGCCGAGGCGCGGTTAAGCATGAGCAGGTTTCGCTCGGTCGCCAGCAAAACAAACGAACCATCCGACTGCTGCGCCATCGCCAGCGCAAAGCGCCCCATGTGGTCGCGCGCTTCGGGTAGCTCTTCCGCCAGCATCATAAACGGGCTGCGCTGGACCAGTTCATTCTCCGTTACCCGTCGGGCAAGATACTCGTGCCCCTCCAGCCCACCGGGCAGAGGTAGCCACTGGGTGCTAATGTCGCCCTGTGCCGCATTGAGTTTCTCACGTACGTCCGGGCGCAGACAGGAGATATGAATATGGAAATGGTTCTGCGTACGGCCAGTCGGCGAGTTAATCGTCAGTGAAATGGCGCTGTCAGGCACCTCAGATCCCCGCTTCAGGGTCATAAAGCTGCGCGACTGCCACGCCAGCCAGAAGAAATTTGGCGTGTGAGGCTCGGTCAGGAGCGGGCTTTCGGTTCCATTAATGCGGTATGTCGGCATCAGCAGATACTGCAACGGCCCGTTGCGGTCTTTAAATACGACATAGCCCGCATCAGGCTTCACCTGTGCGCAGGGTGCCGGGTTACGGTGTTGCAGTTGATTAGGCAGGCACTGGTCGAGAACGATATGACGCAACGCATTCGGATTACCCGCTTTTATCCAGTACACGCCGCCAGCGGCAAGGGCGATGATAATAAGGATCAATAAGATAATTTTTTTCACAACGCGTTCCCTGTTTTCGATAGAGGCGAAAGAGTAACGCAAAATGATGACCAAATAAAAAACCCGGTGGATTTCTCACACCGGGTCACCGTGCCGTTTGATAACGCTTAGCGCTGGCTAATCTGATCGAAGGTGCCGCCATTAGAGAAGTGCTCTTTCTGCGCTTTCGTCCAGCCGCCGAACACATCATCAATGGTGAAGAGCTTCAGTTTCGGGAATTCCCCTTCATATTTCTTCGCAACAGCCGCATCGCGTGGACGATAGAAGTTTTTCGCCGCAATTTCCTGGCCTTCAGGCGAGTAGAGATATTTCAGGTAGGCTTCCGCCACCGCTTTTGTCCCTTTCTTATCAACCACTTTGTCAACGACAGAAACGGTCGGCTCTGCGAGGATGGATTCGCTGGGGGTGACGATCTCGAACTTGTCTTTACCCAGCTCGTGTGTCGCCAGCAGGGCTTCGTTTTCCCAGGCGATCAGCACGTCGCCGATACCGCGCTCAACGAAGGTATTGGTTGCCCCACGCGCACCGGAGTCCAGCACCTCAACGTTTTTATAAAGCGCCTTCACGAATTCCTGCGCTTTGGCCTGGTCGCCGTTGTTGTGATGCAGCGCGTAACCCCAGGCCGCCAGGTAGTTCCAGCGAGCGCCGCCGGAGCTTTTCGGGTTTGGTGTAATCACTGACACGCCCGGTTTTACCAGGTCGTTCCAGTCTTTAATCTGTTTCGGGTTGCCTTTACGCACCAGGAAGACGATGGTCGAGGTGTATGGCGCAGAGTTATCCGGCAGGCGTTTGATCCAGTTTTTGTCGATACGACCACGCTCGGCAATGGCGTCGACATCGTAGGCCAGCGCCAGGGTCACCACGTCGGCTTCGATACCGTTGATGACGGAGGTCGCCTGTTTACCGGAGCCGCCGTGAGACTGGCGAACCACGACATTGTCGCCAGTTTCCTGTTTCCAGTGCGCTGCAAATGCTTTGTTGTACTGCTCGTACAGCTCACGCGTCGGGTCGTAAGACACGTTCAGTAACTGGATGTCCTTCGCCAGAACGCTGGCCGATACCAGCAATAATGTTAAACCCACGCCCCATTTATTCATCGCCCGGCTCTCTTGTGTAGTGTTTTGATGAATGCAGCGTGCCAGAAAGCGATTCGATGATTAAAGAATAAAAAAAGATTGGCTATAACGTAGAGGAATAAAAAGAAGAATGTGAGCAGCCAGATGCCCTCACCCCAACCCTCTCCCACGGGAGAGGGAGCAAACATAAAAAACGGTAACCCAAGGGTTACCGTTTTGCATTTACCTTGCCACCGGGCAACAGAGCCGATCAGTACAGTTTTTTCGCGCAGTCCAGCCAGTCACCTTTGAACGGACGCTTCATGTTTTCAATCGCGTCGATGATGTCATGGTGAACCAGTTTTTCGTTCTGAATACCGACGCAACGGCCGCCGTGACCCTGCAGCAGCAGATCGATAGCGTACGCGCCCATACGGGACGCCAAAATGCGGTCGTAAGGGCCAGGGGAACCGCCACGCTGGATGTGACCCAGTACGGTCGCGCGGGTTTCGCGCTTGGTTTCGGCTTCGATGTACTTCGCCAGCTCGTCAACGTCACAGATGTGTTCGGTGATAGCCACGATCGCGTGTTTTTTACCTTTCGCGATGCCGGCTTTGATTTCAGCGACCAGATCTTCACGGCTGAATTCCACTTCCGGAACCACCACGAACTCACAACCACCGGCAATCGCCGCGGCCAGGGTCAGGTCACCGCAGTAACGCCCCATCACTTCAACGATAGAGATACGCTGGTGAGAAGACGAGGTATCGCGCAGACGGTCGATCGCTTCAACAACGGTACCCAGTGCAGTAAAGAAGCCGATAGTGTAGTCAGTACCTTTGATGTCGTTGTCGATGGTGCCCGGCAGACCGATGCACGGGAAACCCATTTCGGTCAGACGTTTTGCACCCATGTAAGAGCCGTCACCGCCGATAACCACCAGCGCGTCCAGACCGCGTTTTTTCATGTTCTCGATAGCCACTTCACGGATGTGTTCGTCACGGAATTCCGGGAAGCGCGCAGACCCAAGGAAGGTACCGCCACGGTTAATCATGTCGGACACGCTGTAACGGTCGAGCTGAACCATACGATCTTCATACAGACCCAGGTAACCATCATAGATACCAAAAACTTCCAGACCTTCCGTCAGCGCTGCACGGACAACACCACGAATTGCCGCGTTCATGCCCGGCGCATCACCGCCGCTTGTCAACACACCGATTTTCTTAATCATGACTACCTCTGAACTTAGGAATGCAAAATTGAAATCTGTTGCCGGAAGAAACTTATCGACCAACGAATACTGCAAATAGTATATCAATCCCTTCCAGCTGAATTGATTCAGGTCAGACCAAATGGCGGTAATTTATACACAAAATGCTGGCCTGGCTCACTTTTTTACAACCAATTACGAAAGCCCCACGTGTCCGGGTACAACCGAGCAGGGATCCTGGTGAATAATGACGTCTGAACCAGGAAAACGCTGCAAAATTGCCTGCTCGACCTGCTCAGCAATCACGTGAGCCTGTACCAGTGGCAGGTTGTCTTCCATTTCAATATGAATCTGAATAAAGCGGGTCGGCCCTGACTGCCGCGTTCGAAGATCGTGTGCACCGCTGACGCCAGGCCAGGAGGTCACAAGAGAAAAAATTTCATTGCGTTCTGCGTCCGGAAGGGCCCGGTCAAGCAACGATTGCACCGCGTCATACCCCATCCGTAAGGCGCTATACAAAATATAGATGCCGATACCTAACGCAAATAGCGCATCGGCCCTGTGCCAGCCATACCAGGCCAGGCCCAGCGCAATAAGAATTGCCCCATTCATCATAACATCAGATTGATAATGAAGCATATCCGCCCGTACAGCCTGGCTTTGCGTTTTGCGAACCACCCAGCGCTGGAACGTTACCAGAACAAGTGTGCTTATAAGTGCAACGACCGTCACCACTACGCCCACGCCGGGATCGTTCATCGGTGTCGGCGAGACGAGATGCTGAATGCCGGTCAAAAACAGGAACAGTGCAGAACCGGAAATAAACATGCTTTGCGCCAGCGCGGCCAGCGACTCCGCTTTACCGTGCCCAAACGTGTGCTCTTCATCCGCGGGCTGCAGTGAATAGCGCACCACCAGCAGGTTGGTTAGCGAGGCGGCAATATCCATTAGCGAATCCACCAGCGCCGCCAGAATACTGACCGAACCGGTATACCACCAGGCAAAGATTTTAATCAGTAACAGGCCAGACGCCACAACGGTTGCCGCAATAGCGGCCCGGCTGACCAGCCTTCCATAGGATTGATTCATAAACGCTCCTGTCATGTCTTGCCGCTAGTATAACGGAAGCATAGGGGGACGGAGGATGAATAAACGGTTAACAAATCAGAATGCGGGGCAAAAAAAACCCCCACATCATGTGGGGGAAGACAGGGATGGTGTCTATGGCAAGGAAAACAGGGTTTACTGGTTACTACGGGTACTGCTATTGCTACTGAAAAGCGTCGCATCCAGGCTTCGCTGCATCCGTGCAACCTCACGCAACTGGTCCATTCGTTGCTGATGTCGGGTGTTCAAAACCGCTTGCTGCTCGGGCGTTAGCAGGTGGAACATCTGGTTACGGACCTTCGCCATCTCTACCTGGCGGGCAACCTGTTCCTGTGCCATTTTTTCGGCCTGAGCGCGTACAGCGCTTTCGTCAAAATTTTCTTCGGTGACAAGGCGATGCATTGTCTCCATTTCGCTAACATTAACAGGGGGCTGGTCGTGTCGTGCCCTCTGCATCAGATCTCGCATCTGTTGACGCTGATGTTCGGTTAAACTTATGCCGTCAAACATATGGCTTTGGCTACTGAGCTGCGTTGCGCCCTCTGGTGAGGGACCGGTATCGCCGTTGATAGCTACAGCGGCCTGGCTAAACGCACTGAACGCCAGCGTTGAGGCCATGACGGCAGCGGTAACTTTGCGCATCACTTGCTCCCAAAATCTTTCGTGTCGCGATTCAACGAGAGACAGTCTACGATTCAGGCTGCAAACATGCGTCAGGGGGTGTAAAACAACGTAAAGTCATGGATTAGATAGCCTTGATGTCGTAATTTCTGCCTCGGAGGTATTTAAACAATGAATAAAATCCTGTTAGTTGATGATGACCGAGAGCTCACATCCCTTTTAAAGGAGTTGCTCGACATGGAAGGTTTCAACGTCCTGGTTGCCCATGATGGCGAGCAGGCGCTGAGTCTCCTTGACGACAGCATCGATTTACTTTTGCTCGACGTCATGATGCCGAAGAAAAACGGTATTGATACGCTGAAAGAGCTTCGCCAGACACACCAGACCCCCGTTATCATGCTGACCGCCCGCGGCAGCGAACTTGACCGCGTTCTCGGCCTTGAGCTGGGTGCGGATGACTATTTACCGAAACCGTTCAACGATCGTGAACTGGTGGCCCGTATTCGCGCTATCCTGCGCCGTTCCCACTGGAGCGAGCAGCAGCAGAATACCGACAACAGCTCACCCACGCTGGAAGTGGACTCCCTGAGCCTGAACCCAGGTCGTCAGGAAGCGAGCTTCGACGGTCAGACCCTGGAGTTGACCGGCACAGAGTTCACCCTGCTTTATCTGCTGGCGCAGCACCTCGGCCAGGTGGTATCGCGTGAACACCTGAGTCAGGAAGTGCTGGGCAAACGTCTTACCCCGTTTGACCGCGCCATCGACATGCACATCTCTAACCTGCGCCGCAAGCTGCCGGAGCGTAAAGACGGTCACCCATGGTTTAAAACCCTGCGTGGTCGCGGCTATCTGATGGTTTCCGCTTCATGATAGGCAGCTTAACCGCCCGCATCTTTGCCATCTTCTGGCTGACGCTGGCCCTGGTTTTAATGCTCGTGTTGATGTTGCCAAAACTCGACTCACGCCAGATGACGGAGCTTCTTGACAGCGAGCAACGTCAAGGCGTGATGATCGAGCAGCATGTTGAAGCGGAGCTGGCAAACGATCCGCCGAACGATTTGATGTGGTGGCGCAGGCTGTTTCGCGCTATCGACAAGTGGGCGCCGCCCGGGCAACGCCTTTTGCTGGTCACCAGCGAAGGCCGCGTCATTGGGGCCGATCGCAATGAAATGCAGATTATCCGTAACTTTATTGGCCAGGCGGATAATGCCGATCACCCACAGAAAAAGAAATATGGTCGGGTAGAGATGGTCGGTCCTTTCTCGGTACGGGATGGGGAAGACAATTACCAGCTCTATTTGATTCGCCCTGCGAGCAGTTCCCAGTCCGATTTCATCAACCTGCTGTTTGACCGTCCGCTCCTGCTGCTGATTGTTACCATGCTGGTCAGCTCGCCGCTGCTGTTATGGCTGGCGTGGAGTCTGGCAAAACCCGCACGTAAGCTGAAAAACGCCGCCGATGAAGTGGCGCAGGGTAACCTGCGACAACACCCTGAGCTGGAAGCGGGGCCACAGGAATTCCTTGCCGCCGGGACCAGTTTTAACCAGATGGTCAGCGCCCTCGATCGGATGATGACCGCACAGCAGCGTCTGCTATCGGACATCTCGCACGAGCTGCGCACCCCGCTTACGCGTTTGCAGCTTGGCACCGCGCTGTTGCGCCGCCGCAGTGGGGAAAGTAAAGAGCTGGAACGTATTGAAACGGAAGCTCACCGCCTGGACAGCATGATCAATGACCTGCTGGTGATGTCACGCAACCAGCAGAAAAACGCGCTGGTCAGCGAAACGGTGAAAGCCAATCACCTGTGGCATGAGGTGCTGGACAACGCGGCGTTCGAAGCGGAACAGATGGGCAAATCGTTCACAGTCAACTTCCCGCCGGGTCCATGGCCGCTGTACGGCAACCCCAACACGCTGGAAAGCGCGCTGGAGAATATTGTGCGTAACGCTCTGCGCTACTCGCATACCAAGATTGAGGTGGCGTTCTCGGTAGATAAAGACGGGATCACCGTTATCGTGGATGACGACGGTCCTGGCGTCAGCCCTGAAGATCGGGAGCAGATTTTCCGTCCGTTCTACCGTACTGACGAAGCGCGCGACCGTGAATCCGGCGGTACAGGTTTGGGTCTGGCAATTGTTGAAACCGCCATGCAACAGCATCGCGGCTGGGTGAAAGCTGACGACAGCCCGCTGGGCGGGTTGCGGTTAACGCTGTGGCTGCCGTTGTATAAGCGTTCGTAACTGTATGTGCCGGGTGGCGGCTTCGCCTTACCCGGCCTACTTTCTGCGGAGCACTATTTTCCCCATAATCTCCGCGAATTATCTTCGATCTTGTTGCTTAAACGCCGCTTCTGCATTGTTCTGGTCCAGCTGGTCGATAACCCCGCCGCAGACAGTAACCGATGATATTGTTCATCATCAAACGGCATATGCCAGGCGATGGCGCAGGCGTCATACACCGACACGTCGCTCAGGCGCGAAGCCAGCTCAAGCGGCGCATCCACCGAAACCTGCCCGGCCAGCACCACACGGTACAGCCAGCCGGTTTTACCCGCGCTTTGCAGCTGGGCCGACATATCCTGAATGCCGAAGTGGTAGTTGAGCTTGAAGCACGGCGAGCGAGGCTGCGTCACCTGAATCAGGGCGTCGCCCCAGCGATAAATATCGCCGATAAACACATTCTTTTCCGTCAGCCCTTCCGTCGAGAGATTCTCACCAAATGCAGGCGCGACGAAGAGGTCCGCCTGGTCAGGAAATTCGGTTTTCCAGTGCTGATAGTGCTCGCGAGGATAGTGACACAGCGCGCGATCCGGCCCGCCGTGGATTTTCTTTTCGGCCTGCTCATCGCCTGCCAGCCCAAGGTCGGTTAAGGTCAGTTCACCGTCAACCTGCACTTTCGCGATGGCGCTCGGGCGGCTGCCGTCGTACTCCCTTACCTTGCCTGTAAACACATTCACCGGGTAATGCATCGCTGCCTCCATTACGCAGATACAAAAAAAGCGAGTCATCAGACTCGCTTCTCACAGGCGTCAATGCAACCTTATTTTTTAGCGGCGAAACGCGCTGCTGCTTCGTCCCAGTTCACCACATCCCAGAACGCTTTGATGTAGTCAGGGCGACGGTTCTGGAACTTCAGGTAGTAAGCGTGTTCCCACACGTCCAGACCCAGGATCGGGAAGCCGGATGCGCCAGAGATCGCTTCACCCATCAGCGGGGAGTCCTGGTTAGCAGTGGAAACCACCGCCAGTTTGTCACCTTTCAGAACCAGCCACGCCCAGCCAGAGCCGAAACGGGTTGCAGCGGCTTTTTCGAATTCCGCTTTGAAGTTGTCAACGGAGCCGAAGTCACGCTCGATAGCCGCTTTCAGGTCGCCCTGCAGGGTGGTACCGGTTTTCAGGCCTTTCCAGAACAGGCTGTGGTTAGCGTGGCCGCCCGCGTTGTTACGCAGAACGGTTTTCTTGTCCGCTGGCAGCTGGTCCAGTTTAGTGATCAGTTCTTCAGCAGACAGGTTAGCGAACTCTGGCAGGCTTTCCAGCGCAGCATTCGCGTTGTTCACATAGGTCTGGTGGTGTTTAGTGTGATGGATTTCCATCGTCTGCTTGTCGAAATGCGGTTCCAGTGCGTCGTAGGCATACGGCAGGGATGGCAGTGTATAACTCATAATCCTCTCCATTATTGTCGGGCGGCACAGCTGTTAATGCCGCGTAAGCAGTTGGTTCATTATAGTTAATTAAATGATATTGAAAATGATTATCAATGCCGTAGTTTTTGTAAGGTCATTCCTTTTCTGATGAAGCGTGAAAATGTGAATCTGCTCACGCGCTTAACGCGTTGATTGCCATTTAAAACCAAAGTGCGGCAGCCTCCCGAAGGTGGTCGTTCTGCTTAATTTTTACACTCATCGGGTCGGTGGGATGCCATTGACCGATAAAAACGATGAGGACGTAAACATGAATCATGCGATTACGATGGGTATTTTCTGGCATTTGATAGGTGCGGCCAGTGCAGCCTGCTTCTATGCTCCGTTTAAAAAAGTCAGGCAGTGGTCATGGGAAACCATGTGGTCGGTTGGCGGTGTGGTCTCCTGGATCCTGCTTCCCTGGGCCATCAGCGCCATGCTACTCCCGGATTTCTGGGGCTACTTCTCCTCTTTTAACGCCTCCACTCTGCTGCCGGTGTTTCTGTTTGGTGCCATGTGGGGCATCGGCAATATTAACTACGGCCTCACCATGCGCTATCTCGGCATGTCGATGGGGATCGGCATCGCGATTGGCATCACGCTGATTGTCGGCACTCTGATGACGCCCATCCTCAACGGTAACCTCGACGTGTTACTGAATACCGAAGGCGGCAGAATGACGCTGCTGGGCGTGCTGGTAGCGGTTATTGGCGTCGGAATAGTGACCCGCGCGGGCCAGTTGAAAGAGCGCAAGATGGGCATTAAAGCCGAGGACTTTAACCTGAAAAAGGGTCTGCTGCTGGCGGTAATGTGCGGCATCTTCTCCGCCGGAATGTCGTTTGCCATGAACGCCGCCAAACCGATGCACGAGGCGGCCGCCGCGCTGGGCGTCGACCCGCTGTACGTGGCGCTGCCCAGCTACGTGGTGATCATGGGCGGCGGCGCACTGGTTAACCTCGGCTATTGCGTAATTCGTCTGGCAAAAGTTGAGAGTTTGTCGCTAAAAGCCGACTTCTCACTGGCAAAACGGGTCATCATCACCAACGTACTGCTTTCGGCACTCGGCGGACTGATGTGGTACCTGCAGTTCTTTTTCTACGCCTGGGGACACGCCAGCATCCCGGCACAATATGACTATATGAGCTGGATGCTGCACATGAGCTTCTACGTGCTGTGCGGCGGACTGGTGGGTCTCATCTTGAGGGAGTGGAACAATGCCGGACGCCGACCGGTGGGCGTTCTGAGCCTGGGCTGTGTGGTGATTATCATTGCGGCCAACATTGTCGGCCTCGGTATGGCGAACTGATTACGCCGCCCTGCGACTGTGATGACGCCATTGCACCGGCGTCATCCCTACCTCGCGATTAAAGACCACCGAAAAGTAGTTACTGTCCTCAAAGCCGCAGCGCATTGCCACGTCACTGACCATGAACTCTGTATGCTGGAGCAAATACTGGGCGTGGCAAATGCGCAGCTGGCGCAAATAGTGATTTACCGTCATGCCCGTCTGGGTACGGAACTGCTGACGCAGGGCACGTTCGCTGCACTGCTCCTGCTCGCAGAACTTTTCCAGAACAAAGCTTTTATTCAGGCTGGCCGCCAGCGTGGCAATCAGCTTATCGAGCAGGGTCTCCTGCTGCGTTGCGGAGGGGTTATCCGTCTCGTAGCGATGCCGTTTAAGCATCATCACCAGCTGTGCGAAGAGGATCTCCGCCATCGGGTTAGCCAGCGGATCGGTTTTATAGCTCTCCTGTTCAAGGAGGGAAATGGCCTGACGGATGGCAGTCATGCCGCTGCTGCTTAAACGCCAGTGCGGTGAGCCTTTCGCACCGTTGAAGCCGGGAATGCATGCTGCCCAGTCAACGTTAAGGCTGAGCCGATCGGGGCAGTAGATAACGTTCTGTAAAACCAGGTCATTCACCGAGGCGTAGGCGTGTTTATCTTCGGCACGAATGTAAAACAGATCCCCCCGGGTAATGCGGTAAGGCCGATCGTTGAGAATGTGCAGACCGTTGCCGCGCCACACCAGCACCAGCTCATAAAATTCGTGCGTGTGTTCAGCAAAGACGTTTTGCGGATAGCGATCCGCCACCGCAACAGCTTGTTCAGCGGAGGCAAAAAAGTCATCTTTGCGAAGAATTAACGGTGCGGCCACATCACCACCTCAACGGCGAAAACCTGACATTATTACCCGCTTTACGGCAGCAAAACGTTGACTGGGCTCGCGTTACTGTAGTGAGGTGTCCCTCCCCTGGCGAATATCACGCGGAGACCAGCTGAACTCCCGACGAAACAGCGTCGAAAAGTGGTTACTGTCGCCGAAACCGCAGCGATAAGCGATATCCGTGACGCTTTCATCACTGTGGCGAAGCAGGTGGCGCGCTTTTATCAGCCGCAGTCGGTTAAGGTAACGCTGGGGCGTCTGCCCGGTTCGCTGCTTAAGCTGGCGGTGCAGGGTGCGCAGGGAGAGTGAAAAATGACTCGCCAGCATTTCCCAGCAGATATCCTCGGCAAAATGTTCCTCCAGCCAGGCCATCAGCTGGTTCAGGCGGGCTTCGCTGCTCTCCCCCTCCACCGGGTTACTGCGGCGCAACGCCACCAGCAGCTGCATAAACAACATCTCGCGCGTGGCGAGCGCATGCATCTCCTGTCCGTCCTGACTCTGCTCCATCTGGAGCAAAATCTGGCGAACCTGCTGCAGCGTGGCCTGATTCACGCGCCAGTGCGACGGATAATGTCCTTCCTTCTCCTGCGGCAGTAGCTGATGAAGCCCTGCGAGAAACTGGAATGCGTCCGGCGATCGATAGAGCACGTTCGTCAGGCACAGGTTGTCGGTATGCTCATACAGATGCCGATCGTGGTCGCGCACAAAGCAGACTGTGCCGCCGCTGATGGTGTAGGGCTGACCGTTAAAGACATGGATGCCCGTGCCATGCTCAACAATCACGATTTCATGAAAATCATGATGATGCTCCGGGAAAGCCGCCTGCGGCAGCCGCGGCTCTATCGCCACAGGCGAGCCACCCGCCGGAAAAAAGTCCACGCTGTGCAGTATGGTCATAACGCCCCCCACCAATGAGAAATGTTCTCAAAATAGTAAATAAGGCCTCTCACCCTCACCTTAAATTTTCGACAGCAAACGCCGCAAAACCTGCCTGTTTTTCAAGAATAAGCGGGAAAGATCCGGAATTGCGGTCAACGTCACAGTGGCTGAACGGCGCGCCTTCGCGGAAAAGTGTGAACCCCCTCACGTTCATCTTTGCTTTCTTGCCAGCACGGGTTGCGGACTGTCAGTGGCGAGAAGGTGGTCTTTTCGCCCCTTTTTTACACTCAGCGCTAATGATTTCAAGAAGGATCCGACCATGACCTTTCGCCATTGTGTCGCTGTGGATTTAGGCGCATCCAGCGGCCGTGTAATGCTCGCCACCTGGGACTGCGACCAGCACACCCTTTCCCTTCACGAGATGCATCGTTTTGCGAACTGCCTGCAAAAACAGGACGGCTTTGATACCTGGAACATTGATGAACTTGAGACGGAGATCCGTACCGGGCTCAAAAAAGTCTGCGATAGCGGGATCCTCATCGACAGCATCGGCATAGATACCTGGGGCGTCGATTATGTCTTGCTGGACAGCAGCGGCGCTCGCGTTGGCCTGCCCGTCTCCTACCGCGACAGCCGCACGGATGGCCTGATGGCGCACGCCATCGCCCGGCTCGGTAAGGATGATATCTACGGGCGCAGCGGCATACAGTTTCTGCCGTTTAACACGCTTTATCAACTGCGCGCGCTGGTCGAGCAGCAGCCAGGGCTGGCAGCAGACGTTGCCCATGTGCTGCTGATCCCGGACTACCTGAGCTATCGCCTGACCGGCAACATGAACTGGGAATATACCAACGCCACCACCACCCAGCTGGTCAACATCAACTCGGATAACTGGGATGAGCACCTGCTGGCCTGGACGGGCGCATCCCCGGCGTGGTTCGGTACGCCGACCCATCCCGGCAACGTCATCGGCCAGTGGGTGTGCCCGCAGGGGAATGCGATCCCGGTCGTTGCCGTGGCGAGCCACGATACCGCCAGCGCGGTTATTGCCTCACCGCTTTGCGGTAAAGATGCCGCCTATCTCTCTTCCGGCACCTGGTCGCTGATGGGCTTTGAAAGCAAAACGCCTTACGTCAGCGCGGAAGCAATGGTCGCAAATATCACCAACGAAGGCGGGGCCGAAGGGCGCTATCGGGTGTTAAAGAACATTATGGGGTTGTGGCTGCTCCAGCGGGTGCTTAAGGAGCAGAAAATTACCGATCTGCCCGGGCTTATCGCCGACACCGAAAAGCGCAAAGCCTGTACGTTCCTGATTCATCCCAATGACGATCGCTTTATCAATCCGGCGCACATGAGCACCGAGATCCAGGCCGCCTGCCGCGAGGCCGGACAGCCTGTACCATCAAGCCCGGCCGAACTGGCGCGCTGTATTTTTGACAGCCTTGCCCTGCTTTATGCGGATGTGCTGAGCGAGCTGGCTAGCCTTCGCGGCAGACCGTTCGACACGCTGCATATTGTTGGCGGCGGTTGCCAGAACGCGCTGTTAAACCAGCTTTGTGCCGATGCCTGCGGCATCACCGTGGTGGCGGGCCCGGTCGAGGCCTCCACGCTCGGCAATATCGGCATTCAGCTGATGACCCTTGACGAACTGGCCAGCGTGGACGATTTCCGCTCGGTAGTCACCGCCAGCGGCAGCCTGACCACGTTCCTTCCCGATCCCTGCCATGAAATTGCCCGCTACCGGGCGCAGTTTCAGCAAAACCGACTGACTAAGGAGCTTTGCGCATGACCACTCAACTTGAACAAGCCTGGAACCTGGCTAAACAGCGTTTCGCCGCCGTCGGCGTGGATGTCGAAGCGGCACTGCGTCAGCTCGACCGTCTGCCGGTCTCCATGCATTGCTGGCAGGGCGATGACGTCGCCGGCTTCGAAAAACCAGGCGGTTCCCTGACGGGGGGTATTCAGGCAACCGGTAACTATCCCGGGAAAGCGCGCAACGCGACCGAACTGCGCGCCGATCTGACGCTGGCGCTCAGCCTGATACCCGGTCCGAAGCGCCTGAACCTGCACGCGATTTATCTGGAATCCGACGAGCCGGTCGCGCGTAATGAAATCCAGCCGAAACACTTTAAAAACTGGGTGGCGTGGGCAAAAGCCAACGGTCTGGGCCTGGACTTCAACCCGTCCTGCTTCTCGCACCCGCTCAGCGCTGACGGCTTTACCCTCGCCCATCCCAGTCACGAGATCCGTCAGTTCTGGATCGACCACGTGAAGGCCAGCCGCCGCGTTTCAGCCTGGTTTGGTGAACAGCTTGGCACCCCGTCGGTGATGAATATCTGGATCCCGGACGGCATGAAGGACGTCACCATTGACCGCCTCGCCCCGCGCCAGCGCCTGCTGGCTGCACTGGATGAAGCCATTAGCGAGAAGCTTAACCCGGCGCACCATATTGATGCCGTGGAGAGCAAGCTGTTCGGCATTGGCGCGGAGAGTTATACCGTCGGCTCGAACGAGTTCTATATGGGTTACGCCACCAGCCGCCAGACTGCCCTTTGTCTGGATGCCGGGCACTTCCACCCGACGGAGGTCATCTCCGACAAAATTTCTGCCGCCATGCTCTACGTGCCGCGCCTGCTGCTGCACGTCAGCCGTCCGGTGCGCTGGGACAGCGACCATGTGGTGTTGCTGGATGACGAAACGCAGGCCATTGCCAGCGAGATCGTTCGCCACGACCTGTTCGACCGCGTCCATATTGGCCTCGACTTCTTTGACGCCTCCATCAACCGCATCGCGGCGTGGGTTATCGGCACCCGCAACATGAAGAAAGCGCTGCTTCGTGCCCTGCTGGAGCCGACTGAAGCACTGAAACAGCTGGAGCAGGGAGGTGACTACACGGCCCGCCTGGCGCTGCTGGAAGAGCAGAAATCGCTGCCGTGGCAGGCCGTGTGGGAAATGTACTGTCAGCGCAACGACGTACCAACAGGCAGCCAGTGGCTGGAGAACGTGCGGGCGTATGAGAAAGACGTGTTGAGCACACGCGGGTGATTCAACCCTCCCCGCAGTATAAGTAGGCCGGGTAAGCATAGCGCCACCCGGCATTTTCAAAGGAACCACAGTATGCAGACCATCACCCATTCCTGGTTCGTCCAGGGCATGATTAAAGCCACCTCTGACGCCTGGTTGAAAGGGTGGGATGAGCGTAACGGCGGCAACCTGACGCTGCGCCTGGACGATGCCGACATCGAGCCGTACGCCGCTGATTTCCATCAAAAACCACGCTATATCGCCCTGAGCCAGCCGATGCCGCTGCTCGCTAACACGCCGTTTATCGTCACCGGATCCGGCAAGTTCTTTCGCAACGTCCAGCTCGACCCGCAGGCCAATCTCGGCGTCGTGAGGGTGGACAGCGACGGCGCGGGCTACCACATTCTTTGGGGGCTCACGGACGAGGCAGTACCCACCTCTGAACTGCCAGCGCACTTCCTCTCGCACTGCCAGCGCATCAAGGCGACCCACGGTAAAGACCGCGTCATCATGCACTGCCACGCCACCAATCTGATTGCCCTGACCTACGTGCTGGAAAACAACGCCGATCTCATCACCCGCAAGCTGTGGGAAGGCAGCACCGAGTGCCTGGTGGTCTTCCCGGACGGTGTCGGCATTCTGCCGTGGATGGTGCCCGGTACCGACGAGATCGGCCAGGCAACCGCCAAAGAGATGCAAAAGCATTCTCTGGTGCTGTGGCCATTCCACGGTGTTTTCGGCAGCGGCCCGACGCTGGATGAAACTTTCGGCCTGATCGATACCGCTGAAAAATCAGCTGAAGTGCTGGTGAAGGTCTATTCCATGGGCGGTATGAAGCAGACCATTACCCGGGAAGAGCTGATTGCACTCGGTAAACGCTTTGGCGTTACGCCGATGCAGTCGGCACTGGATTTGTACCCATAGCCGTCCGCGAAAGCGACTGGAGGCATGATGATCCGCAAAGCGTTTGTGATGCAGGTAAACCCGGACGCGCACGAGGAGTATGCGCGTCGCCATAACCCCATATGGCCCGAGCTTGAAGCGGTGCTGAAAGACCACGGCGCGCACCGCTACGCCATCTATCTCGACAAAGCACGCAACCTGCTGTTTGCGACCGTGGAGATTGAATCGGAGGAGCGCTGGCGCGCGGTAGCGAATACCGACGTCTGCCAGCGCTGGTGGGAACATATGGGCGACGTTATGCCGTCAAACCCGGATAATAGCCCGGTGAGTACGGAACTTACCGAAGTGTTTTATCGGGACTGATGTGTTAACGCTGCTGCCCCCGAGGCGGCAGCAATCTCCTGCCTGCTGCTCAACGTAAACGCCGACACCACCGTAATTGCCAGCACGAAACAGCCCAGCATCAAATACGTCTCCTGAAAACCGATCCGGTCATACATATTTCCGGCAAAGGCAGAAAGGAAAATCGCCGCCGACTGTTTGGCAAACTGGAAGCCGATCAGATAGATAGTCGCCGACAGTCGGGTATCAAACACCCCGGTGATGTACTTAAAGGCGCCCACCAGCAGGAACGGGACTTCCAGCGCGTGCAGCATCTTCAGGGCAATCACCTCCACGGCGGTGGTGGCGAACGACGAGCCGATAATACGCGTCGCCATTATCACCCCGGCGATCAGCAGCGTATTTTTCGCGCCGATACGGTTAATGATCCACGGCGAGCAGAACATGATGATGGCGTTACAGATTTCCCCCGCCGTGGTGGCAAAGCCAAAGGCGCGAGTGCCTTCCTGCGGCGTGGCGAAGAAGGTTTTAAAGAAGGTGGCAAACTGCTGATCGAAAACGTCATACACGCAGGCAACGCCAATCACGTACAGAATGAACATCCACATTCTGCGCTGGCGGAACAGCTTAAAGACGGTTCTGGCAGTGATCTGCGGCTGGTTGGCTCCCAGGGCGTTCATCACCTGCGCCGTCTGGTTGGGCTTCGGCTTCGCGACCACCAGCAGCAGCATCAACAGCAATGCGGCCCCTGATCCCATCCAGAATACATACGACGGATCGATGCCGAACAGGATGCCGCCCGTAGACGCGCATAGCCCCCAGCCGAGACAGCCGAACATGCGCGCCTTGCCGTATTCGAAGAAACTGTTGCGGCTCACGCGTTCGATGTAGGCCTCGATTGCGCCCGATCCCGCCGAGAAGACAAAACCGATATATAACCCGCCGCTCAACGCCCCCAGCCAGATACTGGTTTTCAGCAGGGGCGCGAAGACGTACAGGAAGAACGGTGCGAACAGGAATAACAGCACCGAGATTATCCACAGCAGGTGTTTTTTCAGCCCCAGCTTGTCCGAAATCACCCCCAGCACCGGCTGGAACGCAATGGCCGACAGCGAGATGCAGGAGAAAACAATCCCGGTATGGGTTTTATTCAGGCCGATGATATCCGACAGCCAGATCGGCAGGAACGGAAAGCAGGTGGCCATGATGAAGAAGTAGAGAAAGAAGAACAGCCCGAAGATCCAGAAATTTGGGTTGTCTTTGTGGGTACAGGTTGTTGTATTCATTATTTTTATCCTCAACGGAGGGCCAGTTTCCCGGCCCATCACCTTTACACGCGTTCCACGCCAATCAGAATGGCGGTTTCCGGATCGAGAATCGGCAGCGCAATGCCCGCCTGCATCAGCCACTCACCGCTCACCGTTTGCGGTGTTTTCATCCACGCCGGCAGCTTGCGCATGGTGTGCCCGCCTTCGCCCGTAATTTGAATATTCGGGTGATCGAGCAGCGCGACGCGGTACTGCGCGCTGGCCTCCAGCCCCGGCATGCGCAGCGGCATCATCAGGCTGTAATCCGGCATCGCGAGCTGGCTGACCATAAATAGCCCCTGCGCCTTGTCTTCGCTCACAATCCCCTGCGCCAGCGTGGTGGCGTCCGGCATATCAATCCGCCATTGGGTGCCGTGGTGGATCACCTCTCGCCACTGCTTGTGCAGCGCGGCGTAATGTCGATACCCCTCGCGCTCCTGCGCGTCCACGGTGAGCGGATCCAGCTCCAGCCCCATATGGCCAAACATCGCCGTCAGGCCGCGGAATTCAATGCTGTGCTGGCGGAAGGTGGCGTGGCATTTATGATGACCGATATGCGCCCCCATCACCTCCGGCGGGAAAAAATAGCTCATGCCACGCTGGATGGTGCTGCGCTCCAGCGCGTCGTTGTTGTCGGACGCCCAGAAGCGATGGCTCCGGCTCAGCACTTCGTAATCAATGCGCCCGCCGCCGGAAGAGCAGGATTCGAATTCAATATGCGGGAAGCGCTCGCCCAGCACATCCAGCAGCCGGTAAAACTGACGGGTCTGGGCGTCGGCGGCGGCTTTACCGTTGTGTCCCGGCTGCACCAGCTCGCGGTTCATGTCCCACTTCACGTAGTCGATCGCATGCTCGCCCAGCAGCCAGCTCATGCGTTCCACAAGATAATCAAAAGCCTGCGGAATGTTGAGGTTGAGCACCAGCTGATGACGCCCGGTCGCCTGGGCATAGCCCGGCAGCGCCAGCACCCAGTCAGGATGCGCGCGATACAGATCGGAGTCCGGGTTGATCATCTCCGGCTCAACCCAGATGCCAAACTCCATGCCGAGCCGTTTGACGTGGTCAATCACCGGCGTCAGGCCATTCGGATATTTTTTCTCATCCAGATACCAGTCGCCCAGCGCGGCGTGGTCGTCATTGCGGCCTTTGAACCAGCCGTCGTCAATAATAAAGCGCTCCACGCCCAGCGTGGCGGCCTCGTCGGCCATGCGCATGATGTAATCCGGATCGTGGTTGAAGTAGATCCCCTCCCAGGTATTGAGGTGTACCGGACGCGGTTTATTTTCCGGGAAGCGGATGACGTTGTCGCGCAGGTAGCGATGGAAAGACTGGCTCATGCCGTTCAGGCCCCGCGGGGAGTAGCTGGCATACAGGCGCGGTGTCCAGAGCGTATCGCCCTCTTCTATCGCCATTTCCCCCGACAGGTAGAGCGCTTCGGCCTGAATATAACGGCGACCGTCGGTTTTCGCTTCCGCGCGCAGGCGATGGTTCCCGCTCCAGCCCAGATGCACGCCCCAGACGTCACCCTGCATTTCGCTGAACGATGGCGTACCGGCTATCAGTGCAGGAAAGTGTTCGTGGGAGGTTTTACCCCGGCGGTTTTCAATCACAACGCTGTCGTGCTCAAGGTTTACGCGGTGCGGCTGGAACTCTCTGATCCAGCGTCCGTGGAAGGCCATCACCTCCCGGGCGCGCTCGGCCACCGGCAGCGTGACGGCAAAGCGGTCAACCTGCCAGGGACGTGCTTTCAGGTTCGTTAAACCGTGACGAACCACCAGCACGCCGCTGTCGTCCAGCACCAGCTCGCTGATCAGACGCAGGCCCGCATAGTCATCTTCAGCGGTAATCGTCAGGGTGTTTAATTCCTGCTGTACCCGCGTAGTTCTGAATACCGGGGAACCGTCCAGCCCCTGTCGGTGCCCCTCAATACCCGGCGAGCCAAACAGGCCGTGCCCGAGTTCAGCCATCAGCGTAACCGGAGAATCGACATCCAGCCTGCCGTTAGCAACGGGCCGCGAAAGGGTTTCAGCATTTTGCGGCAAAAAGTGCTGAAGATGCGGCCCCCAGTAAATAATTTCGGCGAACGGACGCGTTTTTATCACCACATCTACCGTTGCGCTTTCAAGTCGTAAAATAGAATCTTGCATCAGACATCTCCTGTCATGGGATGCCTTGAGTTTTGATCCGAAACGTTTCGGATACAAACCAAAACGTTTCGGATTTGTGATCGAGTTTAGAAAATGGAGATATTCAGGCCGTCTGGCCGGGGGAGAATTCCGGTTGCCAGAGCACCTGAAGCTGCGCAATATCGTCGCCGTTAATCAGCCGGCGGACCATGTCGGCAATCTGTTTTCCGACACCCTGACGGGTGGACTGGATCACCGACGCCACGTCGGTATCGACGATACTGTCCTGCGGCAGTCCGTCGTAGACCACCAGCGACACGGCGTTGTCGCCGGATAAACGCCCCAGCTGTTCGAGCGCCATCGCCGCCCCGTCGCCGTGGGTGTTGCAGTCAGTAATGATCGCCGTGGGCGGTTGCGGCAGGGCAAGCAGTTCTTTCGTGGTGGCATATCCCACGCGGCGCGACGGCGGCATGGCGCGCAGCCATTCGCTGGAAAGCCCGGCTTCCCGCAGAGCGTCCAGATAGCCCTGACGGCGCTGGGTGATAAATGCCTGATTATTGCTTTCGCCGAGCAGCGCAATACGCTGATGGCCTTTCTCAATCAGCCAGCGGGTAGCATTGTACGTACCGGCATAGTTATCGAAATCAAACCACGCGTAAGGCTGCGGCAGCTGGCTGCGCCCAAGCGCCAGGAAAGGGAACCCGGCGGCCTGCAGCTGCTCAAGCCGCGGATCGCGATCCAGCGTATGCGCCACAATCAGCGCGTCGACGCGCCGGCTCTGTACCATGCGCATATAGCTGTGCTTATCCGCCAGATCGTCATCGGCAATGAGCAGTAAGTCGATCTCATGTCGCGCCAGTTCGTGGCTAATTTCGCCGACCATGTCCATAAATACGCTGTTATTGAGCGGAACAGGATGTACGGGAAACACCAGCCCGACCGCGTCAATTTTGCCCATCTTCAGGCGACGGGCGAAGGTGTTAGGTCGGTAACCACGGCGCTGAGCCTCGGCTTCCACGCGGGCGCGCGTCTCAGCAGAGACGTCGTCATAGCCGTTGAGGGCGCGGCTGACGGTCGTAATGGAGAGTCCCAGCTCTTTGGCAATGGCTTTAAGCGACATGATTTTCCGTATCTACGTTAATTTTGTTCCGCCACCAGCAACGCATGCGTGTCTGGCTCCAGCGCCTTAAAAATGTGCGGCTGGTCGGCGGGGTAACAGATGTAATCCCCGGCGGCGAGCTCTTCTGCCGCATCCAGCAGGCCGACCAGGGCCCTTCCCTGCATGACGATAATATGTTCTACCGAGCCAGGCGAATGCGGCTGAGAAATGCGGTCTGCACCCGGCTGGGTCATCAGTAGATAGACATCCCGTCGCGCGCCTGGCGGGCACGCCGCCAGCAGTATGGCTTCATAGTTTGCCTGTCCGGCAACCACTTTCGTTCCTTCACCACGGCGGATCACCTGCGTGCTCGGCAACTGTGGCTCCAGCAAACGGGCGAAGGGAATATCAAGCGCCACGCAGAGCGACCACAGCGTCTCCAGGCTGGGGTTGCCGTTGCCGGATTCCAGCTGGGAAAGCGTGGATTTAGCGATCCCGGCACGGCGGGCAATTTCCGCCAGTGAAAGCCCGGTTCGCAGGCGTTCTCGCACCAGGCTTTTGGCGATTACGCTAATTGGCTGCGTCATATAACGGCCCTTTTGTTCTATAAATCGAACGAATCGTTCGTCTTGAAAAACAGTTCTGTTGCGTTCATTATAATGGATACACGTTCGATATGGCTAAAATTGTATGAAGCATCATCTCTCCTGCCTGAAAGGCGACACGATAAAAGCAATCATCCTGGTTTGCCTCGCGGTCGGCGTGGTCGGGATGTCTTACGGCTCACTGGCGATGGCCTACGGTTTCCCGCTTTGGGTGCCGTTTGTTCTCTCGCTCACCGTCCTCGCGGGCGCATCGGAATTTATGTTTATCGGCATTGTGGCCAGCGGCGGTAACCCTCTGGCGGCGGCGGCAGCCGGTTTGCTGGTCAACGCACGCCATGTGCCATTTGGCGTGACGGTGCGTGAACTGGTAGGCAAGCGCGGCCTGAGCCTGTTGGGCTGCCACATCATGAATGACGAAAGCGTGGTGTTTGGCCTGTCGCAAAAAACGCCCGAGCAGCGTAAGGCGGCGTACTGGTTATGTGGTTTAGGCGTGGCAATTATCTGGCCGGTGGGCGCCTTGCTGGGCGCCATGGTCGGTAAGCTGCTCCCGGCCCCGGAAACCATCGGGCTGGATGCGGTCTTTCCGGCCATTCTGCTGGCGTTAGTGGTTCCCGCATTTAAAAACCGTACCACGTTAATCCGCGCCTGTAGCGGTGCCGTGCTATCCCTGGCTGCCGTACCGTTTGCCCCGGTGGGATTACCGGTGCTGCTCTCTTTACTCGGTCTCGCTGCGAGGAAGAAATAATGGGAAATATGACGATTTTTATTCTCGGCATCGCCATTTTGTCTGCGGGAACCTATTTGATGCGTCTCGGCGGAGCAAAACTCGGCAACCGACTGGCACTCTCTGAACGATCTCAGGCGCTGCTGTCAGATGCGGCAACGGTGTTGCTGTTTTCTGTGGCGCTGGCGACCACATTTTATGAAGGGGAACATTTCGCCGGGATGGCGCGCGTGCTGGGCGTGGCGTTTGCGGTATTTCTGGCGTGGCGAAAAATGCCATTGATTGTGGTGATCATCGCGGCGGCAGTAGTGACGGCGCTACTGCGCGTGGCGGGCATAAACTAAAAAAGCGCCCCGGGGGCGCTCTTTCGACGGTGTGACTGGCTTATTTATTCAGTTCAGCAGTCATGTGTACGCGGTTACCCGTGAATGCCTGGGTAATTTTGTAGGATGATGCACCCGCTTCCTGAGCCTGCGCCGCGATTTTAGCTTCTGCCCCGTCAATGGTAGAGGCGGTTGCGGTCACAGTCTGTGCAGCGAAAGAACCGAAAGAAGCAGCCAGAGCGATTACAGCGACAAAAGTTTTGATGCTTTTCATGATATAAACCCTTTCGTTAAGTTGTTTTGGTAAGGCACTGCGCCTTGATGAGATAAATACTAGACCTCATCGCGAACAACTAAAAGCGGAAGGATTTGCTATTATCATTCAAAATTACTGAATTCAAAAAAAACGTTATGCATTGCGCTGATATCTGTTTCCTGATGTCCTGAACGTCAGCCTTTTTCAGGGAGAAAAACGCCAATGCAAAGCAGAAAACAACCCTCATTCCTCATCAGACATAGTACTGCCGTCCATTTTATCGCTTATGCGGGCGCCATTTTTGTCATAACGCCCTTTAACAGTAAAGCGATGCCCGTCTTCGTCTGGATGGCCATGCTGATAGCCTGCGCTATCATCATTTCCTCACGCATAAAACCCCTCACGCTGTTGCAGCTGTCCCAAATGGAATGGGGTGAATACAAAAAAATAGCGGGCTCGACGCTGATGTCTTCTCTGCTGTTTTTAACATCGTGCGTGGCATTTAAATATTTCGCCGGAAATGGCCTGGAGCTACCCGTCACGCTCGCGATCGGGACGGTGGGATGTATCTACTATTCCATCACCCTCTATCTGGACGCCGTGGATGATGACAGAAAGAAAATTGCGAAAAAGGCTTTCACCCTTACACGTGGTGTATGGCTGTTAATTTCCTTCATCTGCTACATACTGGCGCGAAAGGTCTTTATGGACGTCACGGATGTCACCTACGAGGCGACTTTCAATAAAATTACGTCGTTTGGGTTCTTTTTAATCTTCTGCACCTTATTCTTTTCCATGGTATTTCTGCTATTCACGATGGCGCTTCCCTTGTTGCAGAATTCATCGGTCCAGTTTAACGTCATGGCGATTTCTGCCCCCCTTTTCTGCGCTGGCTATATCTTCTTTATTGCCTATAACGTCAATACCAGCCGGGTGCTTGAATACGTCCTCAATGTGACAATCGATTACGACACTCGGGATACGTTTTACTGTAACAATGAATATCGAATTCTCAACGACTATCCCAATGCGCGCTTTATGATGGTAGGTGAAGGTAATTATCGTGTGTTTACGCCAAAAAAGCGGGATTACGGGATCTGGCGTCTGACCTGTAAAAACGTCGCGCCTTTTTATTCCCTGGTAGAGGTTCAGGATAGAAAAGATATTGTTAAAAAAGAGAAAAAATAAAAAAGCGCCCCGGGGGCGCTCTTTCGACGGTGTGACTGGCTTATTTATTCAGTTCAGCAGTCATGTGTACGCGGTTACCCGTGAATGCCTGGGTAATTTTGTAGGATGATGCACCCGCTTCCTGAGCCTGTGCCGCGATTTTAGCTTCTGCACCGTCGATGGTAGAGGCGGTTGCGGTCACAGTCTGTGCAGCGAAAGAACCGAAAGAAGCAGCCAGAGCGATTACAGCGACAAAAGTTTTGATGCTTTTCATGATATAAACCCTTTCGTTAAGTTGTTTTAGTAAGGCACCGTGCCTTGATGAGATAAATACTAGACCTCATCCCGAACAACTAAAAGCGGAAGGTTTTGCCTGAAACATTCAAAATTATTGATCAACTATTAATCGCTGCGGATGGGTATAGATTGTTGCCCTTCCCGGCTTGCAGAACCCGACCAGCGTCAGGTTGCAGCGCTCCGCCACTTCCACCGCCAGCGTTGTGGCCGCCGATACCGCAAACAGGATTTCCACACCGCACATTGCGGACTTTTGCACCATCTCATAACTTGCACGGCTGGAAACAAGCGCCGCGCCCTGTTGCCAGACCTCGCTTTCTCGCGCCCGGCGTCCCAGCAGCTTATCCAGCGCGACATGGCGGCCCACGTCTTCATGCCCTCCGGCAATATCGCCCGACGGCAACACCCACGCCGCCGCATGCGTACAACCGCTCAACTGGCCGATGGGCTGTACGTCGTTGAGATGTTCAAGCGCATGATCAAGGTGTGCCAGATTGAAGGTCTGGGTAAACGGCAGCGGCGCAACGGGCTTGCCGATATCATTGAGCTGCTCAACGCCACACACGCCGCAGCCGGTGCGTCCGGCCAGCGCGCGGCGGCGCTCTTTCAACCCCATAAAGCGACGGCTGGAGAGTTCGATTTGCACTTCAAGACCGTTACACGCCTTCACCACGTCCATCCCGTAGATCTCCTGCGGATGCGCAATAATGCCTTCCGAGAGAGAAAAGCCAATGGCGAACAGGTCGAGATCTTTCGGCGAAGCCATCATCACCACATGCGAAATACCGTTGTAAACAAGCGCAACAGGCACTTCTTCCGCCAGCAAATCGGGCGTGGCGTGGGTAATGTGGGGCGGTCTGCGTACCGACAGTTCCACAATGCCTGCAGGCAGTGGCGACGAGTGGGTAGCACGGTTTTGTTTAGACACAGCGGTATTCCTGAACAACCACGGAGGTGAGCCTGCTATTGCAGCATAAACAACAGGCCTTACGCATAGTATGGATCAACTTTTCGACAATCATTCTCCTACTCATTTAGAAGGGGTGCAACCCGGCCAGCGCTACACCACTTTAACATGCAGAAGCAATAGCGTGATCTGTATCACACTTTATAATCAACATGGTGATAATACGTTCACTTTGTATTAACGCCATTAGAACAGGTGTACCGACATTGTGGTATTCTGATGATATCCCTCGGAGAAATGAGGGATTAACGCAAATTTTTTCCTTTGCGGTCATTCTTCAACCGCGAAGTCAAAACTACATATGTAAGCAATGTCGAAACAAGGAGTGACCCATGCAGGTCAGCAGAAGGCAGTTCTTTAAGATCTGCGCTGGCGGTATGGCAGGCACAACGGCAGCAGCACTGGGCTTCGCGCCCGGCGTCGCGCTGGCGGAAACGCGGCAGTATAAACTGCTGCGCACCCGTGAAACCCGTAATACCTGTACGTACTGCTCTGTCGGTTGCGGGCTGTTAATGTATAGCCTCGGCGACGGTGCTAAAAACGCCAAAGCGTCTATTTTCCATATCGAAGGTGACCCGGATCACCCGGTCAACCGCGGCGCGCTGTGTCCGAAAGGGGCCGGTCTGGTGGACTTTATCCACTCTGAAAGCCGCCTGAAGTTCCCTGAATATCGTGCGCCTGGCTCCGACAAATGGCAGCAAATCAGCTGGGAAGAGGCGTTTGACCGCATCGCTAAACATATTAAAGAAGACCGTGATGCGAACTTCATTGAGAAGAACGCCGACGGCGTGACGGTCAACCGCTGGCTCTCCACCGGGATGCTGTGTGCTTCAGCGTCCAGTAATGAAACCGGCTATTTAACCCAGAAATTTACGCGCGCACTCGGTATGCTCGCGGTCGACAACCAGGCGCGTGTCTGACACGGACCAACGGTAGCAAGTCTTGCTCCAACATTTGGTCGCGGTGCGATGACCAACCACTGGGTCGACATCAAGAACGCCAACCTTATTGTGGTGATGGGCGGTAACGCCGCTGAAGCGCACCCTGTCGGGTTCCGCTGGGCGATGGAAGCCAAAATCCACAACGGTGCGAAACTGATTGTGATCGATCCCCGCTTCACGCGTACAGCGTCAGTGGCGGATTTCTACACCCCTATTCGTTCAGGTACTGACATCACTTTCCTGTCAGGCGTATTGCTGTACCTGATGACCAACGAAAAATACAACCGCGAATACACCGAAGCCTATACCAACGCCAGCCTGATCGTGCGTGAGGATTACCACTTCGAAGATGGCCTGTTCAGCGGTTACGACGCCGAAAAACGCAAGTACGACAAAACCAGCTGGAACTACGAGCTGGATGAGAAAGGCTTTGCGAAACGCGATACCACCCTGCAACACCCGCGCTGCGTGTGGAACCTGCTGAAAGAGCACGTCTCCCGCTACACGCCGGAGGTGGTCGAAAACATCTGTGGTACGCCGAAGGTGGACTTCCTGAAGGTCTGCGAGCTGATTGCCGAAACCAGCGCGAAAGATAAAACCGCGTCGTTCCTCTACGCCCTCGGCTGGACGCAACACTCCATCGGTGCGCAGAACATCCGTACCATGGCGATGGTTCAGCTCCTGCTCGGCAACATGGGCATGGCAGGCGGCGGCGTGAACGCCCTGCGCGGTCACTCCAACATTCAGGGTCTGACCGACCTCGGCCTGCTGTCTCAAAGCCTGACAGGTTATATGAACCTGCCAAGCGAGAAACAAACCGACCTGCAAACCTACCTGACGGCCAGCACGCCAAAACCGCTGCTCGAAGGCCAGGTGAACTACTGGGGCAACTATCCGAAGTTCTTCGTCTCGCTGATGAAAGCCTTCTACGGCGACAAGGCGACGGCGGAAAACAGCTGGGGCTTTGACTGGCTGCCGAAGTGGGACAAAGGCTACGACGTGCTTCAGTACTTCGAGATGATGCATCAGGGCCAGGTCAACGGCTATATCTGCCAGGGCTTTAACCCGGTGGCCTCGTTCCCGAACAAGAACAAGGTTGTTGAGTCCCTGTCGAAACTGAAGTTCCTGGTGACGATTGACCCGCTCAATACTGAAACCTCGACCTTCTGGCAGAACCACGGCGAATCGAACGACGTCGATCCGTCGAAGATTCAGACCGAAGTGTTCCGTCTGCCATCCACCTGCTTCGCGGAAGAGAACGGGTCTATTGTCAACTCCGGCCGCTGGCTGCAGTGGCACTGGAAAGGTGCGGACGCCCCGGGCATCGCCATGAACGACGGCGAGATCCTGGCCGGTATTTTCTTACGCCTGCGTAAGATGTACGCGGCTGAAGGTGGCGCGAACCCGGAACCGGTGTTGAACATGACCTGGAACTACTCGACGCCTGAAAATCCTGCGCCGGAAGAAGTGGCGATGGAGAGCAACGGTAAGGCGCTGGCGGATGTTATCGACCCGACCACCGGCACCGTGCTGGCGAAGAAAGGCGATCAGCTCAGTACCTTCGCCCATCTGCGCGATGACGGTACAACGTCAAGCGGTTGTTGGATCTTCGCTGGTAGCTGGACGCCGAAAGGCAACCAGATGGCCAACCGCGACAACGCCGACCCGTCGGGCCTTGGCAATACGCTGGGCTGGGCGTGGGCGTGGCCGCTTAACCGTCGCATCCTCTATAACCGTGCCTCCGCAGACCCGCAGGGCAACCCGTGGGATCCGAAGCGTCAGCTTCTGAAGTGGGACGGCGCGAAATGGGGCGGCGTGGATATTCCGGACTACAGCACTGCCGCACCAGGCAGCGATGTCGGACCGTTTATCATGCAGCCTGAAGGGATGGGACGTCTGTTTGCCATTGATAAGATGGCAGAAGGGCCGTTCCCGGAACACTACGAGCCGTTTGAGACGCCGCTGGGCACTAACCCGCTGCACCCGAACGTGGTCTCTAACCCGGCAGCGCGTATCTTCAAGGGCGACTTTGAAGCGCTGGGTAAAAAAGACAAGTTCCCGTACGTGGGCACCACCTATCGTCTGACCGAGCACTTCCACTACTGGACCAAGCACGCGCTGCTTAACGCCATCGCGCAGCCGGAGCAGTTTGTGGAGATCGGCGAGAAGCTGGCGAACAAGCTCGGCATCGCCCATGGCGATACCGTGAAGGTCTCCTCTAACCGCGGCTACATTAAAGCCAAGGCGGTGGTGACCAAGCGTATTCGCACGCTGAACGTTCATGGTCAGCAGGTGGATACCATCGGTATCCCAATTCACTGGGGTTATGAGGGCGTGGCGAAGAAAGGGTTCATTGCGAATACCCTGACGCCGTTCGTCGGTGATGCGAACACGCAGACGCCGGAGTTTAAGGCCTTCCTCGTGAACGTGGAAAAGGTGTAACGGAGACGACTTATGGCTTATCAATCTCAAGACATTATCCGTCGTTCCGCGACTAACGGTTTCACGCCCGCGCCTCAGGCGCGGGACCACCAGCAGGAAGTGGCGAAACTTATCGACGTGACCACCTGTATCGGCTGTAAAGCCTGTCAGGTGGCCTGCTCTGAGTGGAACGATCTGCGTGACGAAGTGGGTCACAACGTTGGGGTGTACGACAACCCTGCGGACCTGACCGCCAAGTCCTGGACGGTGATGCGTTTCTCGGAAGTGGAGCAGAACGACAAACTGGAATGGCTTATCCGCAAAGATGGCTGTATGCACTGCGCGGATCCGGGCTGCCTGAAGGCATGTCCGTCAGAAGGGGCTATCATTCAGTATGCCAACGGCATCGTCGACTTCCAGTCCGAGCAGTGCATCGGCTGCGGCTACTGCATTGCGGGCTGTCCGTTCGACGTACCGCGCCTGAACCCGGAAGACAACCGCGTCTACAAATGCACGCTGTGCGTTGACCGCGTCAATGTCGGCCAGGAGCCCGCGTGCGTGAAGACCTGCCCAACCGGCGCTATCCACTTTGGCTCTAAAGAGGATATGAAAACGCTGGCGGCAGAGCGCGTGGGCGAGCTGAAAACCCGTGGTTACGACAATGCGGGCCTGTACGATCCGGCCGGTGTTGGTGGTACGCATGTGATGTATGTGCTGCACCATGCCGACAAGCCGAATCTGTATCACGGCCTGCCGGAGAACCCGGAAATCAGCGCCACCGTGAAGTTCTGGAAAGGCATCTGGAAACCGCTGGCCGCGGTAGGTTTTGCTGCCACCTTCGCAGCGAGCATCTTCCACTACGTCGGCGTCGGTCCGAACCGTGCGGAAGAGGAAGACGACAACCTGCATGAAGAGAAAGACGAGGTGCGCAAATGAGAAAACGTGACACCATCGTGCGCTACACCGCGCCGGAACGCATCAACCACTGGGTCACCGCCTTCTGCTTCATGCTGGCGGCGATAAGCGGGCTGGGGTTCTTCTTCCCCTCCTTCAACTGGCTGATGCAGATCATGGGGACACCACAACTGGCGCGTATACTGCACCCGTTTGTTGGCGTCATCATGTTCGCGTCGTTCATCATCATGTTTTTCCGCTACTGGCACCATAACCTAATCAATCGGGATGATATCTTTTGGGCGAAGAATATTCGTAAGATCGTCGTCAACGAGGAAGTAGGTGATACCGGGCGTTATAACTTCGGTCAGAAATGCGTATTCTGGGCGGCGATTATCTTTCTGGTCCTGTTGCTGGTCAGCGGCGTGATCATCTGGCGTCCGTATTTTGCGCCTGCTTTCTCAATCCCGGTGATCCGATTCGCGCTGATGCTGCATTCATTTGCCGCAGTGGCGCTAATTGTGGTTATCATGGTGCATATTTACGCCGCCCTCTGGGTGAAAGGCACCATTACCGCGATGGTGGAAGGCTGGGTAACCAGTACGTGGGCGAAGAAACATCACCCGCGCTGGTACCGTGAAGTCCGCCAGAAACAGGAAAAGTCATCTGAATGAGTATTCGCATAATCCCACAAGATGAGCTGGGGTCGAGCGAGAAACGTACGGCGGAGTATATTCCGCCGTTGTTATTCCCCAGACTCAAGAACCTCTACAACCGCCGCGCAGAGCGTCTGCGCGAGCTGGCAGAGAACAACCCGCTGGGCGATTTTCTGCGTTTTGCTGCGCTTGTCGCCCACGCGCAGGAAGTGGTGCTGTACGACCACCCACTGCAAATGGACCTGACTGCGCGCATCAAAGAAGCCAATGAGCAGGGCAAGCCGCCGCTGGATATTCACGTCCTGCCGCGCGACAAGCACTGGCACAAACTGCTGCATTCGCTGATTGCCGAGCTGAAGCCCGAAATGAGCGGTACTGCGCTGGCGGTCATTGAGAACCTGGAAAAAGCGTCCGAACAGGAGTTGGAAGAGATGGCGAGTGCGCTGTTTGCTTCCGACTTCTCGCTGGTCAGCAGTGATAAAGCGCCGTTTATCTGGGCGGCACTGTCGCTCTACTGGGCGCAGATGGCAAGCCTGATCCCCGGCAAAGCCCGCGCCGAGTACGGCGAAGCGCGCCAGTTCTGCCCGGTGTGCGGTTCCATGCCGGTCTCCAGCATGGTACAGATTGGCACCACCCAGGGGCTGCGCTACCTGCACTGCAACCTGTGCGAAACCGAATGGCACGTCGTGCGCGTGAAGTGCAGCAACTGCGAGCAGACCCGCGATCTCAACTACTGGTCGCTGGAAAATGAAGAAGCGGCAGTGAAAGCTGAAAGCTGCGGCGACTGTGGGACCTACCTGAAGATTCTGTATCAGGAAAAAGACCCGAAAGTCGAAGCGGTAGCCGACGATCTCGCCTCGCTGATTCTGGACGCCAAAATGGAGCAGGAGGGCTTCGCCCGCAGCTCAATCAACCCGTTCCTGTTCCCGGGTGAAGGGGAGTAATCTCCACCAAAGCCCGGTGAACCTCTGTGCAACCGGGCTATTTACTGCGATAGCGCAGGGATGACATGTTGAGGGTCGTTAGCAATGGCGCGCAAGAGCGCTTTGGCCGGGCCTGTGGGTGAGCGTCTGCCTTGTTCCCAGTTACGCAACGTATCAACACTGACTGAGATT
This sequence comes from Enterobacter cloacae complex sp. IR53030, assembly GCF_049238365.1. Lineage (NCBI taxonomy): Bacteria > Pseudomonadati > Pseudomonadota > Gammaproteobacteria > Enterobacterales > Enterobacteriaceae > Enterobacter > Enterobacter cloacae complex sp. IR53030. The sequence goes on along the minus strand of NZ_JBMKHA010000021.1, from coordinate 32,961 downwards.
AAGTTCGCGAATTTACTCTGCGACAACCCGGACGCCTGCCGAATTTCTTTTATTTTCATCGCATCGATTTGAAACGTACGCGACGGCTCGCGTTGGCCCTCGGCAATTTCGTTCATTTGCGCAATGCTTTGGGTTAATCGCTCAAACAGCGCCTTATCCATTTACCACCTCTCTATCATCTTTTTCAGAATGGCTTTCTCCTTCGCGGACAGGTCATCTTTGATCCCTTTGCGATAAATGAGCAGCAACCTAATTTCAAACTCACGCGTACGATGAAAATAAATAACCCTTACTCCACCACGCTTTCCCTTGCTTCCAGAAAACCAGCGAATCTTTCGCAGGCCCCCCGTATTCTGAATCAGATCGCCATAATTAGGTTGCGTTACCAGGAAAACCTGAAGCTTATGGTATTCGTCGTCATCCAGTAACGTTTTGACGTCTTCTGTGAAAATATCCGTTTCAATGAATAGCATAAATTATACGCCATTGGCTTAGAGTAACACATCTCCTATGTACGTCAATGACGTACTCCCATATGAGCTACGTTCTTGATATTCGAGCAACTAATCCATTTATTTCATTGAGTGTATAAGGATTTTGCGAGCCTTTTTCCAAATCTCTGGTTTAACCCAATTTCTTTGTTTTCATCTGCTGTAAACCAGGCTATAAACTGTATAAACACACAGTAAAAGGACGTAACCATGGCTCTGGAGAAGGGTATTGATAAGCTGGTACAGGAGTTTATTGCCGCAGGACGACCTTCCTCGCGAAAGCAGAGTATTGATGACCGGAGAAGCGGATATGTCGCCAGCACAGCGCTGGCCGGGGAAAAAGAAACTCGTGTCCAGGTTGAAACGCTTGTTCTTGAGGATTTGACCTTTCGGGTATTTTCGCCTGTCAATGCCCCTGAAACGTTACCTTGTGCCCTCTACTATCATGGTGGGTGTTTTGTCAGCGGTGGGTTTGAAACCCATGATAATCAGCTTCGCCAACTGGCGTTTTACGGTAACTGTCGGGTCATTGCGGTTCAGTACAGACTCGCACCCGAGCATCTCTTCCCCGCCGCACACGACGATGCAGAAAGGGCGGCTGATCTTATCTGGCACAATGCCGAAAAATTAGGCGTAGATAAAAACCGGGTCACCCTTTGCGGAGACAGTGCAGGCGCACATCTGGCGCTGGTGACGTCGCTAAGACTCAAAACGAAAGGTGTCTGGCAAGCTGCACAGCTGATTCTTATCTACCCTATGCTCGACGCTACGGCCAGTTTTGAAAGTTATATTCTCAATGGTGCAGATTATGTCATCACCCGAGATACCTTGCTTAGCGGGTATGAGATGTATCTCGCAGACACTGACCGTCAGCATCCCGAAGCCAGCCCATTGTGGCGGGATGATTTTCACGGTCTTCCCCCTGTGCACATCATTACCGCAGAGCACGATCCGCTGTGTGATGAAGGAGAAATGTTGTATCAGCACCTTACAGAGCAAGGAGTGGAGTGTACCGCTCAACGCTGGCTGGGTGTCATCCATGGCTTCTTCCAGCTTGGTGGTATTAGCCAGTCAGCGCGAGACGTAATGCGGGATATCGCCGGGCGGATTAGGCACGTCCGGGAAGAGTAAACAGGCGATCACTCCTCTTCATTTCCCCCCTCTTCATACGCGCCATACGGCTTCGCAGGGAGAACGATGTAAGTTCCTTCAAACACCGCGCCCGGGGTGTCATCGCCAAACAGCTCAACCTGCATCTGCACGCGCGCTTTGCGGCCACGCGCCAGACGATCAAGGTCGCCGCCCAGTGCGCCAAGATCAGCCACCGCGCTCGGTTTACCGCTGATCGGCGCGCTGTAACGGATATGGGCATCGGCCAGAATGATGGTGCCGCCAAGATGGCGCTCGCGCAGCATCAGCCAGATCAGCCCCCAGCCGGTGAGCGTTGCCAGAGAAAACAGGCTGCCAGCAAACAGGGTGTGGTGAGGGTTCTGGTTGCCGATTTCCGGCATGGTGGTAATGAATTTTTGCCCGGTGTACTGCTGAATGCGCACCCCCATCTTTTCACTCAGAGGGATATGTTCATACCAGGCTTGCTGTAACTGACCGCACCAGTCTGCGCGATGCAGAATGTCGTCCAGAGTGGCAATGGGTTTGATCATCAAAAAATGACGAATCGGCGTGGTTTGCGGGGCGGTGATTTCCCCCTGATTCACAAAACCGAGTTTGGCAAAAAACTCCACGGCATCTTCGCGGGCGCTACAGGTGACGCGCTTAACGCCTTCCTGCCGGGCGACGGACTCCAGGGTCATTGCCATCAGCGTCCCCAGCCCTTTGTCCTGTACGGAAGGGTGAACCGCCATAAAGCGAATAGATGCTTCGTTATCGGCATTGATATACAGACGCCCGACGGCGACGAGATTGCCCTCCTCGTCCATCACCATCTGGTGATGGGCCATTGCGTCCCAGGCGTCGCGCTCAGAGCCTTTCGGTTGATGTAATGGCTTGCGCAGCATTTCCCAGCGGAACTGGTAATAGGCTTCTAACTCTTCTTCCGTTTGCGGTACTCGAAGGTGATACATAGCTGTACTCTCTCTTGTTACCCGCGGCCACGCCGCCAGTTGGCTCATACCTGGAGCCAGAATGTGACGGGGCCATCGTTCACCAGCGAAACCTGCATATCTGCAGCGAATCGTCCGGTTTGCGTATGCATTTCCTGCTGGCGACAACGCTCAACAAAGTATTCGTAAAGTGCTTCTGCACGATCGGGCGCGGCGCCTTTCGAGAAACTCGGGCGCATGCCGCGCTCGGTATCCGCTGCCAGCGTAAACTGAGACACCACCAGGACGCTGCCGCCCGCCTGCTGGACGTTCAGGTTCATCTTGCCTTCCGCATCGCTGAAAATGCGGTAACCCAGCACCCGCTCGCATAAGCGGTTAGCTTTTTGTTCGTCATCATCCTTTTCGACACCTAACAACACCAAAAGTCCTGGGCCAATTTCACCCGTCACCTCTCCCTCCACGGTGACGCTGGCACGGGTTACGCGCTGTATCAATGCAATCATGGTTGGTCTGCTTCTTGTTGTTTTTCAGCTGCTGCTACTTTTTTAAGTTCGCGGTATACGCCGAGAGTGACAGTTATTTCGGCACCAAGCAAGACGATACACCAGGTCCAGTAGACCCAGACAAACAAAATGGGGATCACCGCCAGCACGCCGTAAATCAGCTGATAGGACGGAAACATGGTGATGTAGAGAGCGAACCCTTTTTTACCCAGCTCAAAAAGCACGGCCGCCACCAGCGCCCCCACTACCGCATCGCGGTTTGGTACGCGCGTGGTCGGTACGACGCTATAGAGCAGCCAGAACGAGAGCCATGACAGGATCAGCGGAAAGATGCGAAGCACATTATCAATAACGCCGTTTAAATCACTCGCCCAGCGCAATGACAGAAGGTAAGAGCTGATGGCAAGGCTCGCCCCGGCCAGCAGCGGGCCGAGCGTGAGGATCATCCAGTACACGGCAAAAGAGTAGACTTTTGGCCGCGCTTTTTTACTCCGCCAGATGGTGTTCAGTGCGCTATCAATGGCATACATCAGCAGCAGCGCAGTGACAATCAGCCCGCACGCCCCCACCGCCGTCATCTTGTTGGAGTTGGCAACGAACTGCTCGATGTAGTTCTGGATAACATCCCCGGTGGCAGGAATGAAATTCGCAAACACGAAATGGCGAAGCTGCAGGCTGACGTCCGCAAACATCGGAAAGGCGGAAAATAGCGCAAAGATCACCGCCACCAGCGGCACTAATGAGAGCAACGACACGTACGCGAGGTTTCCCGCCAGCGTGGTCATGTTGTCCTCATCAATGCGGTGCCAGAGCAGTTTTAGCCAGGCTCTCAGCGGGCGCGTATGATGCGTGGCTTTTTGATGAACGGTTTTTAACATAACTGCTTCGCAAAGTAGTTGGGTATCGTCTCTTTTCCGGTCACCAGAATTGACGTGATACCTAACTGGTTAGCTCCCTCTATATTATCGGCATTGTCGTCGAAAAAGACGGCATCGGCGGCAGTGAAACCTTCTGCCTGCAAAACGGCCTGATATATCCGCGCTTCGGGCTTGCGCATACCCATCTCCTGCGAGAGAAAGATTTTATCTGCCGCTGCCTTAACTTCAGGGTATTCTTCAGGCCAGAACGTGGTGTGCAGGCGGTTAGTATTCGACAGGACAACCACACGGTGCCCCTGCTCGCGCAGTTTGTGCATGATGTCGATCACTTCCGGACGGATCGCGACAAATACCGCCTGCCAGCCGTGCGAAAACTGCTCATAGCTTAACGACAGCCCCATATCCTGGCAGAAACGCTCTGCGAATTCTTCGTCACTCATTTCACCGCGCTCATGCTGATGAAAGGTTTCGCCCATCGCGAAATTCTGCTTTAACGTCGCCAGCGGAACACGGCTAAAGTCGCTCCATGCGCCCAGCACACGATTAAAATCGATATCGACGATTACATTTCCTAAATCAAAGATATAAAGCATGTTTATCTCCTGCTCGCCGTGGAAAAATAACTGTAGCGGGAAAGAGAAGGTTTGGCTATGTGCGAGATTCAGCTTAAAGAAAGGAATGGCCCGAAGAGAGATATCGGGCCATAAAAAGGTCAGCCAGCCTGCTGTTCTTCTCCAGAACTGACTTCAACTACTTCCACTTTGCTGGATTTGAGGAGATTTTGCAGCGCCGAGCCGGGAAGCTCATCCGTGAATAGCGCCGTGGCCTGCGCCACGTTGCCAATTTCTACGGCGGCGGAAGCGATGTATTTCGTATGATCGGCTGCCAGTAAAATATGGCGCGAGTGAGCCATCATGGTTTTCACCACGCTGGCTTCATTGACGTCAAACTCCATCATCGCACCGTCGTGCTCAATCGCCCCTACGCTGGTCACGAGATAGTCCGCCCGGAAGCCGGATACAAACGCCGTCGCCGCCGGGCCGATAATGCCGCCGTTATGCGGGCGCAGCGTGCCGCCAGGGACCATCACTTCAAAGCGCGGGTTTTTATAGAGAATGTGCGCCACCCGCAGGCTGTTGGTGATAATGCGCAAATGGTTGTGATTGAGCAGCGCCCGGGCAACATGCTCCACCGTCGTCCCGATGGTGATAAAGATGGTCGATCCATCGGGAATGTAGTCCGCAATCGCTTCGGCAATCGCCCGCTTCTCTTCGGTGAGCGAAACTTCACGCTGCTCGAACGCCGTGTTCACCACGCTGGACGCCCTGCCCGCACCGCCATGATGACGCGTTATGAGTCCCTGCTCGCTGAGCTTACGGATATCCCGTCGTACCGTTTGTGTGGACACATCCAGCAGCTGCGCCAGTTCATCAATATTCATATAGCCGCGATCGGCAATCAGCGTCAGCAGCTGATCGTGACGCGGGTTGCCGGTCAGTTCGGTAAGACTCATGGGCTGTCCTCTGAAAACCATCACGCCCCGCATTTTATACAAAAAGTGACAAAAAAGAGCGGGTTTGATCACAGTCGGGTATACCCGCACGCCCGCCGGGCCTGGTGCATTTCAGGGCGGCGACGGCGCTGGCAAAACGCACGGCGTCAGCGGCGGACGCTTGCTGCGCCAGACTGACCGCCAGCGCACCGTGGAAAACGTCGCCCGCCCCCGTGGTATCAACCACCTCGACCTCAAAGCCAGGCTGATGACATAACCTGCCGCTTTCCAGCCAGAAGCAACCGTCTCGCCCCTGCGTAACGTACACATGTCCATTTGTGAGCATTTGTGCTTTTTTCAGCGCGTCTTCAGCTTCATCCAGCTGCGTTAAACGCCGCAGTCCCGGCGCGGAGAAGGCGGCATGATCGCTTAGGGCGATCAGTTCCGCGATGTCCTGCGGAGTGACATCCGCATCAAGTAAGGTGGGTACGCCCTGCTGGCGTGCACGGATAAACGCCTGTTTTGCCCCGTCATGCCAGCGCACGTCTGCTAATACGATATCCCATTGTGAGAAGTCGACGTCTTGCAGCCAGTCAGCCTCAGCGGGAAGATCGGGGCTGGGGTAGTTCGCAATCACGCGCTCCCCGCTGGCGTCCACCAGCACTGCGGATTGTGACGATCGGGCCCCTTTAAACACGCGCGTGTAGCGGGTATTCACCCCCAGGGATTCCAGCTCCGCGAGCAGGCGTCTTCCGGTCTCGTCGTCACCCACGCGGCCAATAAAGTCCACCTCAGCCCCCAGTTTCGCTGCCGCCACCGCCGCAGTTGCCGCCGGGCCACCGCCCACTTCCGTATAATCTTTTGCGACATATTTCCCACCTTCCCTTGGTAAATCATCGAGATACCAGATGCGATCCAGCACGGTAATGCCGACACAAACGATGCGAGTCATGGTGATTCCTTGTGCGATTTCTGATGCTGCCATTTTAATTTCATCAAATGTTTAAAAAGTGACCCCTGTCAATTTTTTGACTATAAATTACAAATACGATCAAAAACAGACAACACAAACGCGCAAAAATTGACACGATGTGACAGGAGAAAGGCATGTCAGCAATCGCATTTATCGGTTTAGGGCAGATGGGCGCGCCAATGGCGAAGAATCTGCTGAAACAAGGTCACCGGCTTCAGGTCTTTGATGTGAACCCGCAGGCCGTTCAGACGCTGGTGGAGAGCGGCGCACAGGCAGTGGCGACGCCAGCGCAGGCCGCTGCGGATGCCGAATTCGTCATTACCATGCTGCCCAACGGCGACCTGGTGCGCAGCGTACTGTTCGGTGAGCACGGCGTTTGCGAAGGGTTATCCCGCGACGCGCTGGTGATCGATATGTCCACCATTCATCCACTGCAAACTGACGCGCTGATCCGTGACATGGCGGAGCACGGCTTCAGCCTGATGGACGTCCCCGTCGGACGAACGTCTGACCATGCCATCGCCGGTACGTTACTTCTGCTGGCAGGCGGCACGGCGCAGCAGGTTGAGCGCGCCACGCCGGTATTAATGGCGATGGGCAATGAGCTGATCAACGCTGGCGGGCCGGGCATGGGTATCCGCGTGAAGCTTATCAATAATTACATGAGCATCGCCCTGAACGCGCTTTCAGCAGAGGCGGCCGTACTGTGCGAAGCGCTCGGCCTCTCCTTCGACGTGGCGCTCAAGGTCATGAGCGGCACGCCGGCAGGCAAAGGCCACTTCACGACCTCATGGCCGAACAAGGTGCTGAAAGGGGATCTTTCACCCGCCTTCATGATCGACCTTGCGCATAAAGATCTGGGGATCGCCCTGGACGTGGCCAACCAGCTCCACGTTCCCATGCCGCTCGGCGCGGCTTCCCGTGAAGTTTACAACCAGGCTCGCGCCGCCGGGCGCGGGCGCGAAGACTGGACGGCCATTCTTGAACAGGTTCGCGCATCTGCCGGGCTGAAAAAATCACACTGATACGAAAGGACTGAGGAATGACGATGTACACCCTGAAAGATATCACCCGACCTTCCGGCGGTTTTGCCATGCTGGCCGTGGACCAGCGAGAAGCGATGCGCCTGATGTTTGCTGCGGCAGGCGCGCCGGTGCCGGTAACCGACCAGCACCTCACGGATTTTAAGGTTAACGCGGCCAAAATCCTGTCGCCGTATGCCTCCGCTATTCTGGTTGACCAGCAGTTCTGCTATCGCCAGATCGTCGAGCAGCAGGCCGTCGCCAAAAGCTGCGCGATGATTGTGGCCGCCGACGAGTTTATACCGGGCAACGGTATTCCGGTCGATAGCGTGGTGATCGACAAAAACATCGACGCGCAGGCAGTAAAACGCGATGGCGGCAAGGCGCTGAAGCTGCTGGTGCTGTGGCGCAGCGATGAAGATCCGCAGCAACGTCTGGAGATGGTGAAGGCGTTCAATACGCTGTGCCATAGCAACGGACTGCTTAGCATTATCGAACCGGTGGTGCGTCCGCCGCGTCGCGGTGCCGCGTTCAACCGCGAGCAGGCGATTATCGACGCCGCCAGAGAGCTGGGCGATAGCGGTGCCGACCTCTACAAAGTGGAGATGCCGCTGTTCGGTAAAGGTACGCAGCAGGAACTGCTGGCCGCCTCGCAAAAGCTGAACGCGGAAATCAATATGCCGTGGGTGATCCTCTCTTCCGGCGTGGATGACAAGCTCTTCCCGCGCGCGGTGCAGGTTGCCATGCAGGCGGGGGCTTCAGGCTTTTTAGCCGGTCGCGCCGTGTGGTCCTCCGTGGTGGGGCTGCCGGATACTGAAATGATGCTGCGCGATGTCTCTGTGCCAAAACTGCAGCGTTTGGGTGAGATCGTCGACGAAATGATGGCTCGCCGCTAAGAAAGGACCCGAACATGAAATGGTTTAACACCCTGAGCCATAACCGCTGGCTCGAACAAGAGACCGACCGTATTTTCGATTTCGGTAAAAACGCCGCCGTGCCGACCGGCTTTGGCTGGCTGGGCAATAACGGCCAGGTGCGAAGCGATATGGGCACGCATCTGTGGATCACCGCCCGCATGCTGCACGTGTATGCGGTGGCCGCCAATATGGGCCGTCCCGGGGCGTATGCCCTGGTTGAGCACGGCATTAATGCCCTCAACGGCCCGCTGCGCGACAAACAGCACGGCGGCTGGTACGCCTGTGTGAACGATGAAGGCGTGATCGACGCCTCCAAGCAGGGCTATCAGCATTTCTTCGTGCTGCTGGGCGCGGCGAGCGCCGTGACCACCGGCCATCCGCAGGCGCGCAAACTGCTGGACGATGCGATTGAGGTGATCGAGCGCTATTTCTGGAGCGAGGAAGAACAAATGTGCCTCGAATCCTGGGACGAGGCCTTTAGCAAAACCGAGGATTATCGCGGCGGCAACGCCAACATGCATGCCGTTGAAGCGTTCCTGATCGTCTATGACGTCACGCACGACCGCAAGTGGCTCGACCGCGCCCTGCGCATCGCCTCGGTGATTATTCACGACGTGGCGCGCAAAGGTGAGTACCGCGTTAATGAGCATTTCGACACCGACTGGAACCCGATCCGCGATTACAACATCGACAATCCTGCCCACCGTTTCCGCGCCTACGGCGGCACCCCGGGCCACTGGATCGAGTGGGGCCGCCTGATGTTGCACCTGCGCGCCGCGCTGGAAGCCCGTTTTGAAACCCCGCCGGAGTGGCTGCTGGAAGATGCGAAAGGACTGTTCCATGCCACCATCCGCGACGCCTGGGCACCGGACGGGGCCGATGGTTTCGTCTACTCCGTAGGCTGGGATGGTAAGCCTATTGTCCGTGAACGCGTGCGCTGGCCTATCGTCGAGGCGATGGGCACGGCTTACGCACTCTACACCGTAACCGGCGAAGCACAGTATGAAGCCTGGTATCAGAAGTGGTGGGATTACTGCATTAAGTACCTGATGGATTACGAGAACGGTTCCTGGTGGCAGGAGCTGGATACCCATAACGAAGTGACAACCAAAGTCTGGGACGGCAAGCAGGATATTTACCATCTGCTGCACTGCCTGGTGATCCCACGTTTGCCGCTGGCACCGGGCTTAGCCCCGGCAACGGCCGCCGGTTTGCTGGACTGCCTGGCCAAATAATAAAAGACGGAGTTTTTATGCGTACCCTACACAATATTGACCTGAAAAATAACGAAAGGGGTTTCACCCTGCACTGGGAAAACCGCCTGATTTTGTCCCATACCGCGGATGCGCCCTGCCTGTGGATCGGTGCAGGCGTCGCCGATATTGAGATGTTTCGCGGCAATTTCAGCATCAAGGACAAACTGAACGAAAAGATCGCGCTGACGGACGCAACCGTCACGCAGCAAAGCGCGGGCTGGGCGATCCGCTTTACCCGTGGCGATGCGGTCAGCGCGACGCTGCTGGTGGGCGTGGATGGCGAAGGCCGCCTGGAGATGAAGCTTAAAAACAATGCCACCCGCCATAACCGCATCTGGCTGCGGCTGGCGGCTCAGCCAGAAGATCACATTTACGGCTGCGGCGAGCAGTTCTCTTATTTCGATCTGCGCGGCAAGCCGTTCCCGCTGTGGACCAGCGAACAAGGCGTGGGCCGTAACAAGCAAACCTACGTGACCTGGCAGGCCGACTGCAAAGAGAACGCAGGCGGCGATTACTACTGGACCTTCTTCCCACAGCCTACCTTCGTGAGCACCCAGAAGTACTACTGCCACGTGGACAACAGCTGCTACATGAATTTTGACTTCAGCGCGCCGGACTTCCACGAACTGGCGTTCTGGGAAGATACCGCCACGTTGCGCTTCGACTGTGCGGAAACCTACGTCGGTCTGCTGGAAAAACTCACCGGACTGCTGGGGCGTCAGCCTGAACTGCCGGACTGGGTTTACGACGGCGTGACGCTGGGTATTCAGGGCGGCACCGAGGTCTGTCAGCAGAAGCTCGACGTCATGCGCAAAGGGGGCGTGAAGGTGAACGGCATCTGGGCGCAGGACTGGTCCGGCATTCGCATGACCTCCTTCGGCAAACGCGTGATGTGGAACTGGAAGTGGAACAGCGAGCTTTACCCACAGCTTGACGAGCGTATTCCACAATGGAAACAGGAAGGCGTGCAGTTCCTCTCCTACATCAACCCGTACGTCGCCAGCGATAAAGATCTCTGCGAAGAAGCAGCGAAACGCGGCTATCTGACTAAAAATGCCGACGGCAAGGACTACCACGTCGAGTTTGGCGAGTTCTATGCGGGCGTCATCGACCTGACCAATCCTGAAGCCTACGACTGGTACAAAGAGGTCATCAAAAAGAACCTGATCGAACTGGGCTGCGGCGGCTGGATGGCCGATTTCGGGGAATATCTTCCGACTGACACGTTCCTGCACAACGGCGTTAGCGCAGAGATCATGCACAACGCGTGGCCAGCCCTGTGGGCCAAATGTAACTACGAGGCGCTGGAGGAGACCGGCAAACTTGGCGAGATCCTGTTCTTTATGCGCGCAGGCTACACCGGCAGCCAGAAGCACTCGGTGATGATGTGGGCGGGAGATCAGAACGTCGACTGGAGCCTGGACGACGGTCTGGCGTCCGTGGTGCCTGCGGCGCTGTCTCTGGCGATGACCGGGCACGGCCTGCACCACAGCGACATCGGCGGCTATACCACCCTGTTCGAGATGAAGCGCAGTAAAGAGTTGCTGCTGCGCTGGTGCGATTTTAACGCCTTCACGCCGATGATGCGCACCCACGAAGGTAACCGTCCTGGCGATAACTGGCAGTTCGACGGCGATGCGGAAACCATCGCGCACTTCGCGCGCATGACCACCGTTTTCACCACCCTGAAGCCGTATATCAAAGCCGCCGTCGCGCAGAACGCGAAAAGCGGCCTGCCGGTGATGCGCCCGCTGTTCCTGCACTACGAGGACGACGCACGCGCCTACACGCTGAAATACCAGTATCTGTTTGGCCGCGATCTGCTGGTGGCGCCCGTTCACGAAGAGGGGCGCACGGACTGGACGCTCTATCTGCCGCAGGACAACTGGGTGAATGCGTGGACCGGGGAATGCTGCCAGGGCGGTGACGTGACCGTTGATGCCCCACTCGGCAAGCCACCGGTCTTCTATCGCCAGCACAGTGAATGGGCAGATCTGTTTAGCACCTTACGTCATATCTGATAAGGCTCGCCCGCAGGGAAACCTGCGGGCAGACGGAGAACAATAATGAGTCAACATACTTCTGATCCGGCAACCCTGCGCCTGCCGTTTAAAGAGAAACTCGCCTACGGGATGGGCGATCTCGGCTCTAACATCCTGCTGGATATCGGCACGCTGTATCTGCTGAAGTTTTACACCGACGTGCTGGGGCTGCCGGGCACCTACGGCGGGATCATCTTCCTGATTGCGAAGTTCTTTACCGCCTTCACCGATATGGGCACCGGGATCATGCTCGACTCCCGGCGCAAGATTGGCCCGAAAGGGAAATTCCGCCCGTTCGTGCTATACGCCGCCTTCCCGGTGACGCTGCTGGCGATTGCCAACTTCGTGGGCACGCCGTTTGAGGTGACCGGTAAAACGGTGATGGCAACCGTGCTGTTTATGCTGTACGGCCTGTTCTTCAGCATGATGAACTGTTCTTACGGCGCGATGGTGCCCGCCATTACCAAAAACCCGGACGAGCGCGCCTCGCTGGCCGCATGGCGTCAGGGCGGTGCCACGCTCGGCCTGCTGCTCTGTACCGTGGGCTTTGTCCCGGTGATGAACCTGATTGAAGGCAACGATCAGCTGGGCTATATCTTTGCCGCCACCCTCTTCTCGCTGTTCGGGCTGTTCTTTATGTGGTGGTGCTATAAGGGCGTGACCGAGCGTTACGTCGAGATGCAGCCTGCCAATCCGGCGCAAAAGCCGGGGCTGTTACAGTCTTTTCGCGCCATCGCCGGGAACCGTCCGCTGTTTATCCTGTGCATTGCAAACCTGTGCACGCTGGGTGCCTTTAACGTCAAGCTCGCCATCCAGGTCTACTACACGCAGTACGTGCTGAACGACCCGATTCTGCTGTCGTATATGGGCTTCTTCAGCATGGGCTGTATTTTTATCGGCGTCTTTATGATGCCCGGCGCGGTGCGGCGCTTCGGTAAGAAAAAGGTCTACATCAGCGGGCTGATGATTTGGGTGGCCGGCGATCTGCTCAACTACTTCTTCGGCGGCGGCTCGGTGAGCTTTGTGGCGTTCTCCTGCCTCGCGTTCTTCGGTTCCGCGTTTGTGAACAGCCTGAACTGGGCGCTGGTCTCCGACACCGTGGAGTACGGCGAGTGGCGCACCGGCGTGCGCTCCGAGGGAACGGTCTATACCGGCTTTACCTTCTTCCGCAAGGTATCTCAGGCGCTGGCGGGCTTCTTCCCGGGGATCATGCTCACGCAGATCGGCTATGTGCCCAACGTAGTGCAATCCGCCGGTACGGTTGAAGGGCTGCGGCAGCTGATATTTATCTATCCAAGCCTGCTGGCGGTCATCACCATCGTGGCGATGGGCTGCTTCTACAACCTCAACGAGAAGATGTATGTGCGCATCGTCGAAGAGATCGAACTGCGCAAGCGTACGGCATAAATGACGTGATAGAGCGCCCTGCGGGGCGCTCTGAGGATCGACCATGAGAGATAATACTGATCCGTTAACCCTGAAATTGAGCCTGCGTGAGAAGTGCGCCTACGGGATGGGCGATTTTGGCTCGAACCTGATGCTGTGTATTGGCACGCTGTATTTGCTGAAGTTTTACACCGATGAACTGGGCATGCCCGCGTTCTATGGCGGCATTATTTTCCTGGTGGCGAAATTCTTCACCGCGTTTACCGACATGCTGACCGGCGTGCTGCTGGACTCCCGGCGGAATATCGGTAAGAAGGGAAAATTCCGGCCGTTCATTCTCTACGCCTCCGTCCCGGTGGCGCTGGTCGCGACGGCGCAGTTTATGGCCAACGACTTTAGCCTGACGGTGAAAACGGCGCTCGCCACGGTGCTCTTTATGCTGTTTGGCCTGTGCTACAGCCTGATGAATTGCTCCTACGGCGCGATGGTTCCGGCCATAACCAAAAACCCGAACGAGCGTGCGCAGCTGGCCGCCTGGCGTCAGGGCGGCGCGACGGTGGGGCTGTTGCTCTGCACCGTGGGCTTTATGCCCATTCAGGCACTGTTCGTCCACCAGCCCTCACTCGGTTATCTGGTGGCCGCGCTGGTGTTTGTGACGGGTGGCCTGTTTTGCATGTGGTGGTGCTACAGCGGTGTGAAAGAACGCTACGTGGAGCTCACGCCCGACCACCATAAGCCCGGCATTCTGAAATCGTTCTGCGCGATTTTCCGCAACCCGCCGCTGCTGGTGCTGTGCATCGCCAACCTGTGTACCCTCGCCGCGTTTAACATCAAGCTGGCGATTCAGGTCTATTACACCCAGTACGTGCTGAACGATCTTCATCTGCTGTCGTGGATGGGTTTTTTCAGCATGGGCTGCATTCTGATTGGCGTGTTTCTGGTGCCCGGCGCGGTGAAGCGCTTTGGCAAGAAGCCGGTGTATCTGGGTGGGCTGGCACTGTGGGCAGTGGGTGACGTGCTGAACTTCTTCTGGGGGACCAGCTCCCTGCTGTTCGTGCTGTTTTCCTGTATGGCCTTCTTCGGCACGGCGTTTGTGAACAGTCTGAACTGGGCGCTGGTGCCGGATACCGTCGATTATGGCGAATGGAAAACCGGCATCCGCGCCGAGGGGTCGGTGTACACCGGGTATACCTTCTCGCGCAAAATATCCGCCGCCCTCGCCGGCTTCCTGCCCGGCATCATGCTGACCCAGATTGGCTACGTTCCCCATGCCGTTCAAAGCGCGGGCACGCTGCTGGGATTGCGTCAGCTTATTTTCCTCTGGCCATGCGGTCTGGCAATCGTCGCCGCTGTGACCATGGGGCTGTTTTATAAACTCAACGAAGCGCGCTTCGCCTTTATTATCGAGGAGATTGGAAAACGGAAAAAACAATCAGCGAATACCCCTGAGATAACCACCAACAATAAAGCGTCAGCAGTCACTTTATAACAATAAATCCGGCCAATATGTCCTTCCTGTTAATCAGGAGGGAGGCCTTTCTGTACCTGATACATGGACAAATTATGAAAAGAATCATCACTGTACTGATCGTGTCGTCTGTGTCCTGCCCGGTATTTGCCGGGGCCTATGTCGAAACCCGCGAAGCTTACAATACGGCCTCTGAACTGCACGAGGTGATCCTGCGTGCGGGATATAACTTTGATATGGGCGCGGGCCTGATGTTCACTAATGCCTATAACGTGGGGAAATGGGATGAACTGAAGCACAGCTATAACGAAATAGAGGGATGGTATCCGCTCTTTAAACCCACCGACAAACTCACCTTCCAGCCCGGCGGATTGATTAATGACAGCAGCGCCGGTTCGGGTGGTGCCGTCTATCTGGACACCAACTATAAATTCATCGACTGGTTTAACCTGACCTTCCGCTATCGCTATAACCATAACAATTACGATACGCCGGACTATAACGGTCAGATGGATAAGAACGACACGCACGAGTTTGCCAACTACTGGAATTTCAAAGTAACGGATGCGTTTTTCTACACGTTTGAACCGCACTTTTTCCAGCGGGTGAATGATTATCACAGCAAAAATGGCAAAGACCATCACTGGGAAATCACCAATAAATTCAGCTATAAGATCGACAGAAACTGGCTGCCGTACCTCGAACTTCAGTGGCTGGACAGATGGAATGATTACAACCGCGAGCAGTACCGGATTCGGCTGGGGTTACGGTACTCGTTCTAATAAAAAAGCCGCTGAGAAATCAGCGGCTTTTTAGTTGCCGGGAGGCGCGCACGCTTACCCGGCCTACAGATTGACTGTATTACTCTTCTTTCGCACCGCGCATTGCACGTTTACGATCGTTCTCAGTCAGGTGACGTTTACGGATACGAATTGACTGTGGAGTCACTTCGACCAGTTCGTCATCATCGATGAATTCCAGAGCCTGCTCCAGAGTCATCTTGATCGGTGGAACCAGAACCGTTGCTTCGTCAGTACCGGACGCACGCATGTTGGTCAGTTTCTTACCGGTCAGGCAGTTTACGGTCAGGTCGTTAGAACGACTGTGAATACCGATGATCTGGCCTTCGTAAACTTCTGCACCGTGACCCAGGAACAGCTTACCGCGATCCTGCAGACCGAACAGCGCGAACGCAACCGCTTTACCCTGACCGTTGGAGATCAGCACGCCGTTGTTACGCTGGCCCACTTCGCCCGGACGCACGTCGTCGTAGTGGCTGAAGGTGGAGTACAGCAGACCGGTACCGGAGGTCATGGTCATGAACTCAGAACGGAAGCCGATCAGGCCACGGCTTGGAATCACGTAGTCGAGACGTACGCGGCCTTTGCCATCTGGATTCATGTTTTTCAGGTCGCCTTTACGTTCGCCCAGTGCCTGCATGACAGAACCCTGGTGCTGCTCTTCAACGTCCAGCGTTACGTTCTCAAACGGCTCTTGTTTACGGCCGTCGATTTCGCGGAAGATAACTTTCGGACGGGAAACCGCCATCTCGAAACCTTCACGACGCATGTTTTCAATCAGAACAGATAGGTGCAGCTCACCACGACCAGAAACGCGGAATGCATCAGCGTCTTCAGTTTCTTCAACGCGCAGCGCAACGTTGTGCACCAGCTCTTTGTTCAGGCGGTCAAGGATCTGACGAGAGGTAACGAATTTACCTTCTTTACCACAGAACGGAGAGGTGTTGACGTTGAAGAACATGGATACGGTTGGTTCATCAACGGACAGAGCAGGCAGCGCTTCGACGTTCTGCGGATCGCAGATGGTGTCGGAGATGTTCAGCTCGCCCAGACCGGTGATCGCGATGATGTCGCCCGCTTCCGCGATGTCGCTCTCGATACGCTCAAGACCCAGGTGAGTCAGGACTTTACCGACTTTACCGTTACGGGTTTTGCCTTCGCTATCAATGATAGTGACCTGCTGGTTAGGCTTCACCTTACCGCGCTTGATACGACCAATGCCGATGACGCCAACATAGTTGTTGTAGTCGAGCTGGGAGATCTGCATCTGCAGGGTGCCGTCCAGGTCAACGTTTGGCGCAGGAACACGGTCAACAATCGCCTGATACAGCGGGGTCATGTCTTCAGCCATGTCTTCATGGTCCAGACCAGCGATACCGTTCAGCGCAGACGCGTAAACGATAGGGAAGTCCAGCTGCTCGTCGGTCGCGTCGAGGTTAACGAACAGGTCGAAGACCTGGTCAACAACCCAGTCAGGACGCGCGCCAGGACGGTCAACTTTGTTGATAACAACGATTGGCTTCAGACCATGGGCAAAAGCTTTTTTGGTCACGAAGCGCGTCTGTGGCATTGGGCCATCCATTGCGTCAACGACCAGCAGAACGGAGTCTACCATGGACATTACACGTTCAACTTCACCACCGAAGTCGGCGTGCCCTGGGGTATCAACGATGTTGATACGGTAGTCATTCCATTTAATCGCGGTGTTTTTCGCGAGGATGGTAATCCCACGCTCTTTCTCCAAATCGTTGGAGTCCATCACGCGTTCTTGGGTTTCGGCACGCGCATCAAACGTACCGGATTGCTGCAGCAGCTTGTCAACCAGGGTAGTTTTACCATGGTCTACGTGCGCGATGATGGCGATGTTACGCAAATTTTCGATCACAACTTTGCCTCAGGCATTTAGAAATAGCGCGTTATTGTACACGGATTAATCGCACTACAAAACAGGATCACAAACATCCCCCGCAAACAAGTATTGCAGAGATGCTTTGTGATCGCTTTCACGGAGCGGTAAAAGGGCACTTTAACGTAAATTGCACCAATATGGTGCTCAATGTTCACATTGAAGCACTATACTGGTGCAACAAATCCATTGTGGTGCAGCCCTTTTGCACTATGGTGCGCATGATAACGCCTTTTTGGGGTGTTTTAAAAGTTGGCACAGATTTCGCTTTATAAAAATACATGGCACACGGCCAGTACAAACAGAAATTGAAGACCTCGTTACCACGACGACAATGACCAATCTGGAGAGTTAAGTATGTCCGCTGAACACGTTTTGACGATGCTGAACGAACATGAAGTGAAGTTTGTTGATCTGCGCTTCACCGATACCAAAGGTAAAGAACAGCACGTCACAATCCCTGCTCATCAGGTGAACGCCGAATTCTTTGAAGAAGGCAAAATGTTTGACGGCTCCTCCATTGGTGGCTGGAAAGGCATTAACGAATCCGACATGGTTCTGATGCCAGATGCGACCACCGCGGTCATTGATCCGTTCTTCGAAGAACCAACCCTGATCATCCGTTGCGACATCCTCGAGCCAGGCACGCTGCAGGGCTACGACCGCGACCCACGTTCTATCGCTAAACGCGCTGAAGAGTACCTGCGTTCTACCGGCATCGCGGACACCGTGCTGTTCGGGCCAGAGCCAGAGTTCTTCCTGTTCGATGACATCCGTTTCGGTGCCTCTATTTCTGGCTCCCACGTAGCAATCGACGACATCGAAGGTGCATGGAACTCCTCCACCAAATACGAAGGTGGTAACAAAGGTCACCGTCCAGGCGTGAAAGGCGGTTACTTCCCGGTTCCACCGGTCGACTCTGCACAGGACATCCGTTCCACCATGTGTCTGGTGATGGAAGAAATGGGCCTGGTGGTTGAAGCTCACCACCACGAAGTCGCGACTGCGGGTCAGAACGAAGTGGCTACCCGCTTCAACACCATGACCAAAAAAGCGGACGAAATTCAGATCTACAAATACGTTGTGCATAACGTTGCGCACCGTTTCGGTAAAACCGCGACCTTCATGCCAAAACCGATGTTTGGCGATAACGGTTCCGGTATGCACTGCCACATGTCTCTGTCCAAGAACGGCACCAACCTGTTCTCTGGCGACAAATATGCTGGTCTGTCTGAGCAGGCGCTGTACTACATTGGCGGCGTTATCAAACACGCTAAAGCGATCAACGCCCTGGCGAACCCAACCACGAACTCCTACAAGCGTCTGGTCCCGGGCTACGAAGCACCAGTCATGCTGGCTTACTCTGCGCGTAACCGTTCTGCTTCTATCCGTATCCCGGTGGTGGCGTCTCCTAAAGCGCGTCGTATCGAAGTTCGCTTCCCGGACCCAGCGGCTAACCCATACCTGTGCTTCGCAGCACTGCTGATGGCCGGTCTGGACGGTATCAAGAACAAGATCCACCCAGGCGAAGCGATGGACAAAAACCTGTACGACCTGCCGCCAGAAGAAGCGAAAGAGATCCCACAGGTTGCTGGCTCTCTGGAAGAAGCCCTGCAGGCGCTGGACGCAGACCGTGAGTTCCTGACGGCGGGCGGCGTGTTCACTGACGACGCTATCGATGCTTACATCGCCCTGCGTACCGAAGAGAACGACCGCGTGCGCATGACGCCGCACCCGGTTGAGTTCGAACTGTACTACAGCGTTTAATTAAGTTGTTTTACCCGGCGTGACAAGCGCCGGGAGTAGTTGCCGTGGAAACTTTTAGCCCATCTCCGGATGGGCTTTTTTCTCCACCAACAACCTGATCTCACGCGCTTTTTACGCCGAAAAAGCTATACTGCACTAAAACAGTGCAACGACTCCAGGAGACTGCTGAATGGCAACTGGCAAGCTGCCCGATGCTGGGCAGATCCTCAATTCTTTAATTAACAGTATTTTGCTGGTCGACGACGAGCTGGCCGTTCATTACGCCAACCCGGCGGCGCAGCAGCTGCTGGCCCAAAGCGCGCGGAAACTGTTTGGTACCCCGCTTCCGGAACTCCTGAGCTATTTTTCGCTGAATATTGGCCTGATGCAGGAAAGTTTGCAGGCCGGCCAGGGGTTTACCGATAACGAAGTGACACTGGTGATCGACGGGCGCTCGCATATTCTGTCGCTGACTGCGCAACGACTTCCAGAAGGGATGATCCTGCTTGAAATGGCGCCGATGGATAATCAGCGTCGCCTGAGCCAGGAGCAGCTCCAGCATGCGCAGCAAATTGCCGCCCGTGACCTGGTGCGTGGTCTGGCGCATGAAATCAAAAACCCGCTGGGTGGGTTACGCGGTGCGGCGCAGCTTCTGACCAAGGCGTTACCCGATCCTGCGCTGGCGGAGTACACCAACGTCATCATTGAGCAGGCGGACCGTCTGCGTAATCTGGTTGACCGTCTTCTGGGGCCGCAACAGCCGGGAATGCATGTTACGGAAAGCATTCATAAGGTGGCTGAACGCGTCGTGAAACTCGTCTCGATGGAGCTGCCGGAGAACGTCACGCTGGTGCGTGATTACGACCCCAGCCTGCCGGAACTGGCGCATGACCCGGATCAAATTGAGCAGGTCCTGTTGAATATCGTGCGTAATGCCCTGCAGGCGCTGGGACCGGAAGGGGGCGAGATTATTTTACGTACCCGTACCGCCTTCCAGCTCACCTTACATGGCGTGCGCTATCGGCTGGCGGCGCGCATCGACGTCGAGGATAACGGGCCCGGTATTCCCTCCCATCTTCAGGACACTCTGTTTTATCCGATGGTCAGCGGTCGCGAAGGCGGGACCGGCCTGGGCTTATCTATCGCCCGCAGCTTGATCGATCAGCACTCCGGAAAAATTGAATTTACCAGTTGGCCGGGACATACCGAGTTTTCGGTTTTCCTGCCGATTAAAAAATAAAGGTGACGTTTATGCAACGAGGGATAGTCTGGGTAGTCGATGACGATAGCTCCATCCGTTGGGTGCTTGAACGCGCGCTCACAGGGGCAGGATTAAGCTGCACGACGTTTGAGAGCGGCAGCGACGTGCTCGATGCACTCACCACCAAAACGCCAGACGTTCTGCTTTCGGATATTCGCATGCCGGGCATGGACGGGCTGGCGCTTTTAAAGCAGATTAAACAACGCCACCCTATGCTTCCGGTCATCATAATGACGGCACACTCCGATTTGGATGCCGCTGTGAGTGCCTATCAGCAAGGGGCGTTCGATTATCTGCCCAAACCGTTTGATATCGATGAGGCGGTGGCACTGGTTGAGCGTGCGATTAGCCATTACCAGGAGCAGCAACAGCCGCGTCACGCGCCCGATTTTGGGCCTACCACCGACATCATCGGCGAAGCGCCAGCGATGCAGGATGTGTTTCGCATTATTGGCCGTCTGTCGCGTTCATCCATCAGCGTGCTGATTAACGGTGAGTCGGGAACCGGTAAAGAGCTTGTGGCGCATGCCTTGCATCGCCACAGCCCGCGAGCAAAAGCGCCGTTTATCGCCCTGAATATGGCCGCGATCCCAAAAGATTTGATTGAGTCCGAGCTGTTCGGCCACGAGAAGGGGGCCTTTACCGGCGCGAATACCATTCGCCAGGGGCGCTTCGAACAGGCTGATGGCGGGACGCTTTTCCTGGACGAGATCGGCGATATGCCGCTGGATGTTCAGACCCGCCTGTTGCGCGTGCTGGCCGACGGGCAGTTTTATCGCGTGGGCGGCTACGCGCCGGTGAAGGTGGACGTGCGCATTATCGCCGCGACGCACCAGAACCTGGAGCAACGCGTACAGGAAGGCAAATTCCGTGAGGATTTATTCCATCGCCTGAACGTGATTCGCGTTCATCTGCCGCCGCTGCGTGAGCGCCGGGAAGATATTCCCCGCCTGGCGCGCCATTTCCTGCAGGTGGCCGCCCGCGAGCTGGGTGTGGAAGCCAAGCAGCTTCACCCGGAAACCGATGCCGCCCTGACGCGTCTGGCGTGGCCTGGCAACGTGCGTCAGCTGGAGAATACCTGTCGCTGGTTAACCGTGATGGC
Organism: Enterobacter cloacae complex sp. IR53030; assembly: GCF_049238365.1. NCBI lineage: Bacteria > Pseudomonadati > Pseudomonadota > Gammaproteobacteria > Enterobacterales > Enterobacteriaceae > Enterobacter > Enterobacter cloacae complex sp. IR53030. The sequence continues at coordinate 11,658 of NZ_JBMKHA010000021.1, read as the reverse complement.
TGCCGGGCAGGAAGTGTTAATTCAGGATTTACCGGCCGAACTGTTTGAAGCGACCGCGCCTGAGAGCAGTACCGGTCACGCGTTGCCGGACAGTTGGGCGACGCTGCTGGCACAATGGGCCGACCGCGCGCTGCGTTCCGGTCATCAAAACTTGTTGTCTGAAGCCCAGCCAGAGATGGAACGTACGTTGTTGACCACCGCGCTTCGTCATACGCAAGGCCATAAGCAGGAAGCCGCCCGCCTGTTGGGATGGGGGCGTAATACCCTGACGCGCAAGCTTAAAGAGCTGGGAATGGAGTAATCTTACCCGAAGTGTAAAGGTTATTAATTGAGCGCAAATTGCCGTTATTTTGCGCTTTACTGTTCTGATGAGTTTTGTATGATCGTGCCCGGAAATTGAGGGTGTCGATCATGCTGGAAACTTTGGTAAATATGCTCTCTAGCGGAGCCGTTGAAAGCCACACGCCACAAACCGCCGTTGCGGCTGTTTTGTGTGCGGCGCTGGTGGGGCTGTTTAGCTAGCGAGCTGTCAATGAAAAGCCGGGTGGCGGCTTCGCCTTACCCGGCCTACAAAAGCGCAAATGTAGGCCGGGTAAGCGAAGCGACACCCGGCATTGCTGCTTAAATTACCCGCGAGAACTGCTGCATGCGCGCCTTCTGGCGCAGATACGCGTCAAAGCACATACAGATGTTACGAATCAACAGACGCCCCTTCGGCGTGACCTCAACGGCACTCTCCGACACCTCCACCAGCCCATCTTTCGCCAGCGGTGCCAGAAGCTTCAGATCTTCCGCGAAGTAATCCCTGAAGTGCAGATCCCACTGCGCCTCAACATCGCTGAATTCGAGACGGAAGTTGCAGATAAGCGCCTTGATCACATCGCGACGGATACAGTCATCACGGGTTAACGCAATGCCGCGCCACAGGGCGTTGCCGGTTTCATCCACCTGCTGATAATACAGCTTCAGCTCTTTCTGGTTCTGCGCGTAGCAGTCGCCCATCATGCTTATCGCGGAGACGCCCAGACCGAGCAGATCGGTATCGCCCTGCGTGGTGTATCCCTGGAAGTTGCGGTGCAGCACCCCTTCTCGCTGGGCGATCGCCAGTTCGTCATCCGGACGAGCAAAGTGATCCATACCGATAAACTGATAGCCGGTCTCGGTCAGCGAAGTAATGGTTTCCTGCAGGATATCCAGTTTCTGCTGAGCAGAAGGGAGATCCGCATCTTTGATTTTACGCTGGGCGGCAAACAACGTCGGCAGGTGCGCATAGTTAAAGACGCTCAGGCGGTCCGGGTTAAGCTCGGCCACACGCTTCAGCGTGAAGGCGAAGCTCTCTGGCGTCTGTTTTGGCAGGCCGTAAATCAGGTCAATATTGGTCGACGTAAAGCCGATTTCACGCGCATGATTGAGCAAGGCAAAGATAAACTCTTCGTCCTGCTCGCGGTTCACCAGACGCTGGACCTCTTTGTTGAAATCCTGCACGCCCATGCTCAGACGGTTGAAGCCTTCCGCGCGTAAGTGATCCAGGACATCCAGCTCAATTTCACGCGGATCAACCTCGATCGAGATTTCAGCATCGTCGTTAAAATTAAAGTGGCTGCGTAAAAGCGTCATCAAACGCGTGATTTGCGCTTTATTCAGGTAGGTTGGCGTGCCGCCGCCCCAGTGAAGCTGGCTGACGTGACGCCCTTTAAACAGCGGTGCGCGGTGAAGAATTTCCTGTTCGAGCGCATCGAGATACTGATCGGCTTTATGCTGCTGACGGGTAACGATTTTATTGCAGCCGCAGAAGTAGCAGAGCTTGTGGCAGAACGGAATATGGACGTAGAGCGACAGCGGGCGCTCAGGATAGCGCGCAACAGCCTGCTGAAAATCCGCCTCGCCGAAGGCATCGGAGAACTCCAGCGCAGTGGGGTATGACGTATAACGCGGCCCGGAATAGTTATATTTCTGGATTAGGGCCAAATCCCAGTCGATAGTTGGTGCTGACATGCTCACTCCTTCCGTTGGTGTCGCGTTCGTATACGGCGGCCCGTTCTGGCCCCGTTGCGGGCCATCATTCGGGTGCGCAGCCACTTCTGTCGCCGCGACAACCGCCGTAGTTTAACGAATAACCACACCAGATAACATATAACCGGAAGGGTTATAAGCAGGACTATCGTACCTGCCGGGTGCAAATGTTAGTTTCCACCCTTCAGAAGACGCATCATATCTTCCTGCTTTTCATCTTCTTCTTCGTCGTCTTCGTCGTCATAAGACAGACCCAGCTTCTGCATCAGCTCATCAATGCGGTCCAGTTTGGCATCCACCCATGATTGCTCTTCAGCGGTCAGGGTTTCACCCTCTTCAAGACGTTCCAGCAGCGCGTCCAGGCGCTCATCGTTCTCCAGCAAATCCAGCTCAGCCTGCGGTGAAAGCATAGGTTTCTCGCTCTTTGGTTTGTGCTGCTTAGTGACCGGGGTGTCTGTCACGCCCAGTGGAATGGGAGTTTTACTGCCGATACGAGGATCTTTCTGCTGTTTGCCTTTTGCAGAAGCGCCCGCTGCACCACCGCCGTTCGCACGGCTTCCCGCAGCATGGCCACGATGTTTTTTATCGCGTTTGCGATCGCGCGCTTCCTGGTTCAGTTCTTCGCGCGTTTTGCGGCGTGCTTTCGCAGGGCGTTTAGCACCCGCTGCGGAGGTTGGTTTTTTCATGATGTTTTGTCTTTAAGTCGTTTTCTTCAGTATAGAATTGCGGCGAAATCTAGCAGAAAGCAAGCAAAGAAAAAAGGCGACAGAGCAATCTGTCGCCTTTTTTCCTGACTCACAACCCTTAGCGGGTCAGACATTCCATGTTTACCAACAACAAACCCTGTTTATCCCTTGGCTGATACCGTCCGTGTACGGTTCCCTTTCCTTTTAAAACGCCTCCAGGCGCCGGTCGTCCTGACTGTCCTGCGTCTTCGCCTCCTGGCGCTCCTGACCCTAATCCTTAAGTCGAATTCCTGTTGGCTTCCTCGCCCTGACGCATACTTTACCTTGTTCGCTTAAACTAACAAGCAACGAAACGGTGCAAAAAGAGATTTTCAGACAATTACCCGGAAATAAGCTTATGATTTAAAACAGTTTGACTTTTTTGACACCTGCGAATTCTCTTAAATCTCCCATAGCATGATGAGCCGATCTCTCACACAAGTGCGGGCTTTCCCCTGCAAGCTCTGTGTAATGAGAAAAGCCTTTTGTTGGCATTCGGGTATAATCCCCCCCAGATTACGATTTTGGAGACGACCACGTGACTACCTGGAACTACCAACAGACGCATTTTGTCACCAGTGCGCCCGATATTCGCCACCTGCCATCTGATACCGGTATTGAAGTGGCTTTTGCTGGCCGCTCCAATGCGGGGAAATCCAGCGCCCTGAATACGCTGACCAATCAGAAGAACCTGGCGCGCACCTCAAAAACGCCTGGCCGTACCCAGCTGATCAACCTATTTGAAGTGGCTGAAGGCAAACGCCTGGTCGACTTGCCGGGATATGGTTATGCGCAGGTGCCTGAAGAGATGAAGATCAAATGGCAACGTGCGCTGGGCGAATACCTGGAAAAACGCATGTGCCTGAAAGGTCTGGTGGTGCTGATGGACATTCGCCATCCGCTGAAAGATCTCGATCAGCAGATGATCGACTGGGCCGTCGCAAGCGATATTGCCGTGCTGGTGCTGCTGACAAAAGCCGATAAGCTGGCAAGCGGTGCGCGTAAAGCGCAGGTGAATATGGTTCGCGAAGCGGTACTGGCCTTCAATGGCGATGTTCAGGTGGAGCCTTTCTCTTCGCTGAAAAAACAGGGTGTAGACAAGCTGCGCCAGAAACTTGATAGCTGGTTTAACGAGCTGGAACCCGCGACAGAAGCGGAAGAAGAGTAATACTGAGCGCGGCAATGCCCGCGCTTTTTTTTACCTGAACTTTTCTTTGCCACAATAAAAAACGCCCCAGTCATTACTGACTGGGGCGGCTAAAATATTCAGCCAAATCCGATTACGTGAAGTAAAAGGTCTGAAAGATAGAACATCTTACCTCTGTACCCTACGTCGATAACTCTACCCCTTTTTTTGCTGCAGAAAAAGCACTTTTTGTAGTTTTTTTTCATTCTTTACATAGGGAATTCTAATGATTGTCACAAAACGCACGTGGTTATGTTGCTAACTTACATAAAAAGCGCGTTATTCACAGAACCGTTAGTGAGCCTGATCCCAGTTTTCACCACTCCCCACTTCCACCAGCAACGGCACGTCAAGCGTCATGCTGCTTTCCATCAGTTCGTGGATCTTTTTCGACACGGTGTCGAGATCGTCTTTATGCACTTCAAACACCAGTTCATCGTGTACCTGCATGATCATTTTCACGCGCGGCTTCTCTTTCTCCAGCCAGGCATCCACGGCAATCATTGCACGCTTGATGATGTCTGCTGCAGTTCCCTGCATCGGGGCGTTGATCGCGGCACGTTCTGCGCCAGCGCGGCGCGCCGCGTTGCTGGATTTGATGTCCGGAAGATAAAGACGGCGGCCATCCAGGGTTTCAACGTAACCTTTCTCTTTCGCCTGAGCGCGAGTGCGTTCCATGTACTCCAGCACGCCCGGGTAACGTTCGAAGTAGAGATCCATATACTTCTGCGACTCTTTACGCGGGATGTTGAGCTGGCGTGAAAGGCCGAAAGCGCTCATACCGTAGATCAGACCGAAGTTGATCGCTTTTGCGCTGCGGCGCTGCTCGTTTGTCACGCTATCCAGCGGCAAACCGAACACTTCCGCTGCGGTCGCCCGGTGAATATCTTTCCCTTCCGCAAATGCCGTCAGCAGGCCTTTGTCACGGGACAGGTGCGCCATAATGCGCAACTCAATTTGCGAGTAGTCAGCCGAGACAATCAGGTAGTCATCAGGTGCAATAAAGGCCTGGCGAATGCGACGCCCCTCTTCATTACGCACCGGGATGTTCTGCAGGTTTGGATCGGTTGACGAGAGTCGACCGGTTGCCGCAACCGCCTGATGATATGACGTATGCACCCGGCCCGTTTTCGGGTTGATCATCAGCGGGAGCTTGTCGGTATAAGTAGACTTCAGCTTCGCGAGACCACGGTACTGCAGGATCACTTTTGGCAGCGGGTAATCCAGTGCCAGTTCTTCCAGCACCTCTTCAGAGGTGGATGGCGCACCGCCAGGGGTTTTCTTCAGCGGCTTGATGCCCTGTTTTTCAAACAGGATGGTTTGCAACTGTTTCGGTGAAGAGAGGTTAAACGGTTCGCCTGCAAGCTCATGGGCTTTCTGCTCAAGCTCGGTCAGACGCTGTGCCAACTCTCCGGAGTGGTTATGCAGCACCGTAGGGTCGATTTTTACGCCGTTGCGTTCAATACGCGACAACACGGGAACCAGCGGCATTTCGATATGCTGGAACACGTTGAGCGGACCTTCATGCTTCTGGAGTTTCGGCCACATTTTCAGATGCAGCTGCAGCGTGACGTCGGCATCTTCCGCCGCATAGCGCCCAGCTTCTTCGAGCGCTATCTGGTTAAAGGTGAGCTGATTTTTTCCTTTACCGGCAATCTCTTCAAAGGTGATGGTTTTGTGCTTGAGCCAGCGGTCAGATAAGGAATCCATATCATGACGACCCGCGACGCTGTCCAGAATGTAGGATTCGAGCATGGTGTCGAAGGCAATCCCGCGCAGTTCAATGCCGTAGTTTTGCAGAATACCGCGGTCATACTTGAGGTTTTGCCCGACCTTCAGCGCCTTTTCGTCTTCCAGAATCGGCTTCAGCAGCTCAAGCACGCGTTCGCGAGAGATCTGCTCTGGTGCATCCAGATAGTCGTGCGCCACAGGCACATAGGCTGCCATACCCGGCTCTGTTGCAAAGGACAGACCCACCATGTTGGCAGAGATATTATCGAGGCTGTCAGTTTCGGTATCAAAGGCAAACACCGGTGCCTTTTTCAGTTTCTCGATCCAGGCGATCAGCTGCGACTCTTCAAGAATGGTTTCGTAGTTATCGAAGGAGAGGACTGTGGCTTCTTCTTCTGCCTGCTCTTCGGCATCAACGACAATCGTCTCTTTTGGCTTTGCAGCAGGTTTGGCCCCTTTCGCCTGCAGCCATTTACCCGCTTCCACGTCAGTGGTCCAGCGCTTGAATTCGTATTTCTTAAACAGGCTCAGCAATTCGTCAGCAGAAGGCTGTTGCACTTCCAGCTGCTCACAGCCCAGTTCCAGTTCGACATCGGTTTTGATTGTTGCCAGCTTATAAGAGAGATAAGCCACCTCTTTGTTCTCTTCCAGTTTGCCGGCCATGGTTTTTGCGCCACGGAAGGAGAGGCCTGCAATTTTGTCTGATTCGGCGTAAAGCGTATCCAACCCACCCAGCCCCTGAAGCAACGCCTGCGCGGTTTTTTCACCGACGCCGGGCACACCAGGAATGTTATCCGAGGAGTCGCCCATCAAGGCAAGGAAGTCGATAATCAGTTCCGGCGGCACGCCATACTTAGTGACCACCTCTTCTGGCCCCAGAATGGTATTGGTCATAGTGTTAATTAGGGTGATGCCTGGCGTCACCAACTGTGCCATATCTTTATCACCGGTGCTGATCAGTACCGGACGACCCATTTTTTCTGCTTCTCGCGCCAGCGTACCGATGACGTCGTCGGCTTCCACGCCAGAGACAGCCAGCAGCGGCAGGCCCATCGCTTTCACCATGGTGTGCAGCGGCTCAATTTGCGCACGTAGATCGTCAGGCATAGGCGGACGGTGGGATTTGTAATGCTCGAACAACTCATCGCGGAAGGTTTTGCCTTTCGCATCAAAAACGACTGCCGCATGGGTTGGCTGATACTGAAGGATCAGGCTGCGCAGCATATTCAGCACGCCGTACATTGCGCCGGTAGGTTCCCCTGCGCTATTGGTCAGAGGAGGAAACGCATGGTATGCCCGATACAGGTAAGATGAGCCATCGACGAGAATAAGTGGGTTTTCTGGGATCTGAACCATAATGTCCGTGCCTTTAATCAATTTATGCGTAAAGGATGCCACATAAGGATGAAAACATCAGTTATTCAGTCCCGATACAGAAAAAGATTTTGCGATCGTGAGGATCGCTCGCAAAAATCAAACTGTGGATAAGTTTGTGAATATTTTCACTTCAAATGAAAAACAGACAGCCATTGCAGATCAAGACTGATAATAAATCATTAGATATCATATTGTTAATTAAGCGCATCACATAAAAACAGCTTACTGATGGCAATTTAGTCTATGTGGATATAAGTCCTGATTAGTGCGCAATATTAGAGAAATCTTCTGCGTCAGGGTAAAAGCGGTCAAATGACGGCGTGAAAGCGCCAATACTTTGTCGTTTTTCTGGTAAAATCAGCGCCCAGCGCCGACGTGTCGGCCGCGCTCTTACCGCTAACCACCTGAAAAAACTCATCATGTCGAGATTGCTCGCTGCAATAACCTTACTGTTAAGCATCATTTTAACTATTCTGGTGACGATCGCCTGTTCCGTGCCGATCATCATCGCCGGGATCATTAAACTGCTGCTGCCTGTGCCCTCGGTGTGGCGAGCCGTGTCAGCGTTTTGTAACTTCATGATGTACTGTTGGTGTGAAGGGCTGGCGATCCTGTTGTGTCTGAACCCGCATCTGAAGTGGGATGTCGAAGGACTGGAGAACCTCAATAAAAAGAACTGGTATCTGCTGATTTGTAATCATCACAGCTGGGCCGACATCGTGGTGTTATGCGTGCTTTTCCGCAAACACATCCCGATGAATAAATACTTCCTCAAGCAACAACTTGCCTGGGTACCTTTTATTGGTCTGGCCTGCTGGGCGCTCGATATGCCGTTTATGAAACGCTATTCGCGCAGCTATTTGCTTCGTCATCCGGAGCGTCGTGGTAAGGATGTAGAGACCACCCGCCGTTCCTGCGAAAAGTTTCGCGCGCATCCAACAACCATTGTGAACTTTGTGGAAGGCTCCCGGTTTACGGAAGAGAAACGTCAGCAAACACGCTCCCTGTATCAAAACCTGCTGCCGCCAAAGGCGGCGGGCATTGCGATGGCGCTTAATGTACTGGGTGCTCAGTTCGATAAGTTACTCAACGTCACGCTCTGCTACCCGAAGAACGATAACACCCCGTTCTTCGATATGCTCAGCGGCAAGCTGACACACATTGTTGTGCGGGTGAATTTAGTTCCCGTCGATGCCGAACTGCATGGCGACTACGTTAACGATAAAAATTTCAAACGTCGTTTCCAGCAGTGGCTTAATACACTCTGGAAAGAAAAAGACGAGCAGATAGACAGCATTAAATCTTCATACAAAAACGCCGGTCAGTGACCGGCGTTTTCATCCTTAAGAACTTACTTTTTCTCAACCAGGTATTTCACGGTGTCAGCATACTGCTGAACGAAAATATCCATGCTGCTGGTGTCCATGCCCTGCATGTTCAGCTGATATTTACCGTTAACGAACATCGCCGGAACGCCCTGAAGCTGCAGGTCAGACGCCGCTTTTTCCTGCTGAGCAACCAGAGATTTCACCACAAAGCTATTCCACGCGGCGTCATACTCTTCCCCTTTCACACCAGCATCAACGAACACTTTACGGATATCCGCTGTGGTCTGAACGGTCTGGGTTTTCTGCACGGCTTCAAACATTGGGGCGGTGATCTTATCTTCCACGCCCAGTGCCATCGCAACCGCCCACGCCTGAGTCAGGTCTTTACCCAATGGGCCCAGGAACTCAACGTGGTACTTGGTCATTTTGGTGCCTTCCGGCAGTTTTTTCTTCACGTTGTCAGAAACATGCAGCACTTCTTCGAACTGGTAGCAGTGCGGGCAGTAGAACGAGAAGAACTCGAGAACCTGTGGCTCGCCAGCAACCGGCTTCTCCAGCGTAGTGTACTGTTTGCCGTCGGTAAATTGTGCAGCAGAAGCGCTAAATGCCAGAATCATACCTGCCAGCGCCAGCCAAATTTTTTTCATGATTAACTCTCTCCTGGGTGTGTCCTATTAATACATCGGCGTTAATTGCAGCGGGGGTTCCTGAAGAACCTTAACCTGCTCAGTGAATGTAGATATCTGGCTGCGCCAGTAATCTTCCCCGGTAAGCCACGGGAAATTACGGGGAAATGCGGGATCGTCCCAACGCCTGATTAACCACGCGAGATAATATACAAAACGCATCGCACGTAAAGGTTCAATCAGGGCAATTTCGTCTGAATTAAACGGGCTAAATTCTTCATAGGCTTCAATAATGATTTCAAGCTGCATGCGTTGCTCGGCTTTGTCGCCATTCATCAGCATCCACAGGTCCTGAACCGCGGGCCCCATGCGCGCATCATCAAGATCGACAAACAGCGGGCCATCGCGCCAGAGTATATTTCCGGCGTGACAATCGCCGTGCAGGCGCAGGACGGAAATATCATCGCGCCAGCAGGTTTTTACCGCAGCAATAAGTTTATCGGTGGCGCTGAGGAAATCAGCCTTTAGCCCAGTGGGGATCAGTGCAGAGGTTTCGAATACCTGGCGCGGCTCGATAAGATATTCCTGAATACCGATCGTCGGTCGGGCTGTGAATGCCGTTTTTCTTCCCGTCTGGTGAATGCGACCCAGATAGCGGGCAACCCACTCCATTTGATCGATATTATCCGCTTCAAACTGGCGGCCACCCAGGCTTGGGAATACAGCGTAATAAAAGCCTTCATGCGTCAGCAGCGTTTGGTTGTTGAATTTTATCGGTGCGGCAACCGGGACATCGTCATCCAGCAGATCGTGAGCAAACTGATGCTCTTCCTGAATTTGTTCTGCGGTCCAACGTTCAGGCCGATAGAACTTCACGACAAAGCGCTGACGATCCTCATCCTGAAATTGATAGACACGGTTTTCGTAGCTATTTAAAGGCGTTAACCCCGAATCCACACGAATGCCCTGTTCAAACAGGGCATCCATAATGGTATCCGGGTGTAATGTCTGGAAAGTAAAAGCCTGGTCGTTCATCCGATCATCCGGAAATTATACGAATGATTCAGGATATCATCTTGTGGCGATTTCGGTGGCTCCGCTTACAAGCTTTTACTCTTTAATTACGCCACGGGCGCGCAGCAGCGCCGTTTTAAAATCTTCCTCATAATCCTTCTGAATACCAGGAATAACAGCATCTTTGGCAGAATCGCGCATTTTGAGGTGGTAGATCAGGATGTCGTCAGAAAGGTCTGCCAGTTCGCCGTCAAAACCTGACTCTTTTGCCAGTTTCTGCAAGAATTGCATCAGATTAAGCTCTGGCTCTTTTTGCCAGGCTGGCTGGAGGAGTTCAATAACTTCATTCAGACGTTTACATTTCATGGTGGTGCTCCTTTCATTTAGAGTGACACGTTAGCAGGGTCAATCCCACAATAAAAGAGGCGATAATCGTGAATCTTAGCCAGGAAATCATTGGGGTCGTTCTGGCAGGTGGCAGAGCAACGCGGATGGGAGGGAAAGATAAGGGGCTCCAGCTCCTGAATGGCAAACCCTTATGGCAATGTGTCGCTGATACGCTCGCCGGCCAGGTGACAACCCTGGCCATCAGTGCTAACAGGCATATCGACACGTATCAGCACAGCGGGTATGCCGTGTATCAGGATAATATTGAGGATTACCCGGGGCCGCTGGCCGGTATGCTCTCAGTGATGCAGCAGTCGAACGGTGAGTGGTTTCTGTTCTGTCCCTGCGATACCCCGTTTATTCCATCCTGTCTCGTTGAGCGTCTGGTTCAGCTTCGTGGCACAGCATCCGTGGTTTGGGTACATGACGGCGAGCGCGACCATCCTGCTATTGCCTTAATGCACCGCTCGCTAGTGTCTTCTCTGGAGGCGTATCTGGCGGCGGGAGAACGCAGAGTGATGGTGTTTATGCGCCAGTCTGGCGGCCATCCTGTTGATTTTAGCGATTTCAAATCGGCTTTTGTGAACGTGAATACGAGTGAAGATTTGCAGAGGATGCAGGAGAAGAGATGATCCCCGTTTTAGCTATTTCCGCATGGAGCGGCACAGGGAAAACCACGCTGCTGAAGAAACTGATACCCGCACTGTGTGCGAAAGGTATTCGCCCCGGATTGATTAAGCATACGCACCATAACATGGATGTCGATAAACCGGGAAAAGACAGCTATGAGCTGCGTAAAGCGGGTGCCGCGCAGACAATCGTGGCAAGCAATCAGCGCTGGGCATTAATGACAGAAACGCCAGATGAGGCACTGCTGGATTTGGCTTATCTGGTCAGCCGGATGGATCATTCCAGCCTGGATCTGGTGCTGGTCGAGGGGTTTAAGCATGAGGCTGTACCTAAGATCCTGCTGTTCCGAAGCGATGCCGGGCACGATGTTAGCGAGTTAACGCTTGATGAGCATGTGATTGCGGTGGCCGGTGATGTTGTATTGCCGCTTGAGGTTCCGCAGTTGGATTTAAATGATGTGGATGGGATAGCGGAGTTTATTGTGACGTGGAGTGCGGTTTGATGCCCTCTTCCTGCGGGAGAGGAAAACCAAAAGCAAAAAACCCCGCACCTTACGGTACGGGGTTCTTCTATTTGATGCCTGGCAGTTCCCTACTCTCACATGGGGAGACCCCACACTACCATCGGCGCTACGGCGTTTC